>JALSKY010000207.1 GCA_026988585.1 Deltaproteobacteria bacterium | reverse complement strand
ATCCGCCATCTCTTATATAAAGAGGGTTTGCAAAGGGTACGGCATGAAACAGGTCTTCTGCCTCTGCCAATGCCCGTTTTTCATTGAGATCCACCAGGACGATCTCCCTTCCCACACCCCGCATCACCATGGCATAAGCACTGGTGGCCCCAACAAAGCCCGATCCTATAATGCCAATTTTCATTCCTTCTGCTCCTGTTGTTTTTTTGTTTCGTTCGACCATGACAGAAAAGCTCTACGCCCTTCAGAAGCAATATACAATAATATGGAAAAATTGACGGGAAAATTTTTGTGTCTGGAATAAGAGGGTATGAGAAGTTTCCGTCCCGGAGTTTGCAACTTCATCTCTTCTGAAGGGAGAGGCGGGTTACAGCAGCGGCTACACCATCTATTACCTGTGCAGCCCTGCAGTAGTCCAGGGTGTCCGGCCTGTCTGTTGGTTTGTGATAGTGGGGATTCCGATAAAAGGCGGTATCAGTCACCATGGCTGCAGGATAGCCATGTTTACTGAAGGACCAGTGGTCTGAAAAATCAATTCCATACACGAAGAACGGGGCATTCAGACGGGCGATGGGCAAGGGGCTGCCCTTTTCAAACCCCTCCTTGACCGCCTTTGTCCAAGACCGGGATCTCAGGTTGCCAACAATGGCGATGAAGTTGCCCCTCCGTGGATAGATCCTGTTCATCAGGGGGAAGGGGTATGACTGGGACCCATCTTGATCCCTGAAGTAGCCTATCATCTCTAAGCAGATCATCCCCTGCAACTGTGCATTCTCCTTTCTAAGGCTGTTGGCCATAACATAGCTTCCCATCCGCCTGGTGCGAAATGCCGGCGGTTCCTCAGGGCAGAAGGCTGCCAACCTGATGCCCGGAGGCGGTCTGTGAGTCAGAATCCGTGCAAGCTCAATAAGGCCTGCTATGGCGCTGGCATTGTCATCTGCCCCAGGAGTCGTGGATACTGTGTCATAATGGGCTCCAACCACCAGCAAGGGGCAGATCGCCTGTGCCGTTGTTTCTCCTGGAGGCATGGCTATCACATTGTAATAGGTGGTTCTTCCCCAGGTTACAGGCTGCATTTCAACATGATAACCCAGTTGGATGAAGAGGCCTTCTATCTGTTCTGCAACCATGTTGAGAAGATCCGGCTTTGTCTTGGGACGAGGACCAATCTCATCAGCCAGCCAGCAAACTATTTCTTTCAATCTGGCAGGATCGCATGGTTTCATGATGAAAAGATAAGTAGCAGTTAGGAGATCGTCACCAAGTTCTGCAATATGAGTTTCTGGTTACATGATGGAGATTTTGATGATCAGGGTTATGGCGAAAATCATACTGATCATAGGGGACAAAAAGGAAATGGTCCTATTGTGAAAAAAGTTGTGACACGTATCGGTTGTGCTGGATGATGCCTTGAAAGGAGGGGGTAGTTTTCAATTTCAGACAGTTAGGCTCTACTAATGCCTCTGTTTTCGGCCAAAATGGATAAGGGTGACAAGTCCTGTGCCCAAAAGCCATATAGCTGACGGCACTGGCACAGGGCTTGGAGAGACAGGAGATCCAATAGTCATATCATCAAAGGCCCATACATCAGTTCCATCTCCTATATAGACAAATTCCACCTTGGAGAAGGTTCTGTCAGGATCATAAAATCCAAAATAAAAAATGCCACCTGAGGTAACCCCTGTTTCATGGGGCACCTCTATCCATTCCATCTCATTGGTACTGCTGTCAGTCACGCGAATTCTCAGGGTAGCAGGAGTGGTGGGATCCCTGTAGTGATCGTCTGTATCTCCAATATCGATGCCATAAAATCCCATTGCACCAATTGGGTCTTCAAATTCAATATAGAAGCGGTTAGCTGTTTCCAGATATTTGAAGCCGGAAATTGGATACTGGCCGTAATAAGATTCATCATAATTGCAATACAGGCTGTAGCCGCTGCCTGCAAAACTACCTTTGCCATCAAACACAGAAGAGACTTCATTGTAACCTACACGAGCCCTGTTAAGTAAACCTATTTCTTCGAATGATTCCTTTGAGGTATTTTCCAGATTCTGGAGCAGATTTAACTCAGCAGCTTTTGCATTTGGCCACTCCAAGAGGCGTTCATAAGACGAAGAGCCTTGCCCCTGGTCATAGCCGAAAAATGTTATTGGGCTGGCCAATGCAATATTGCTGACACCAAAATAGACAAGCAGTGATAGAAATACCATCATTAAAAGACGTCTCACTTTTCCTCCTCCTCCTTCTCGCTTTTTTACACTTTAGAAAATAATGGACTCTACCCCCTCTTCAGTTTTGATGTTTATTTGAAAATAGATATGGCGTCAAGGCTGAATTCTAATCTTACAGGAATCTGTAAGCAGAGTTTTTATATCCTGCAAAATCCAGCAGAATAGACCCGGTTAAGAATTTTCTCTCTTTTTTCGATAAATAGGTTGAAACCACTATCTTATTGAAAAAGGAGGGGAGATCTTGTCTCAAAATGCTCGAATGCCCATGGGGCAGCTTCTGAAGGAAAAGGGACTCATCGGTGACAGGGAGATAGAGTTTGTGCTGCATGAGCAGCGGGCTACCGGTGAGCGGTTCGGAGAGGCCTTGACCCGGCTGGGCTTTGTTACAGGTACTGAGGTGGCTCAGGCCATGGCTGAGCAGACAGAACTGCCTTTTGTTGATCTCAGGGTTTATCTGCCGGAAAAGAATGCCCTCTCCCTGGTCCCATATCAATTGGCATCCCAGAAGACCATCCTGCCCCTGTGGATTGAAGATGGCACTATTCATGTGGCAGTGGCAGACCCCTACGATTCCAGCCTTGACCATACCATTTTCAGGGCAACAGGATTGAAGCCCGCACTGCATGTGGGGTCGAGAGATCACATCATCAAACATATCGAGTGGTATTACCATCTCATGGAGAATCCTCCTGAAAAGATAGTAGAGGAGATTACCGGCCGTCTCAGGATCAATCCTGAGATCAATGTGGATCTGGGTAAACTGGTGGATTCGATACTTACAGATGCTGTTACCAAGCGGGCCACAGATGTGCATATCATCCCCAGTGATAAATCTTCCAGGGTGATGTTTCGTGTAGATGGCATCATCCATGCCGCACATATCTTTCCGATTCATGTTCATAACAAGATCGTTACCAATATAAAGGTTCGCTCCGGTATGGATATCTCCGAGCAGCGTAAACCCCAGGATGGAAGGATGAGTTTTGAATTCATCAGTGACATTTTCGATGTGAGGGTTTCCACAGTCAGGGCAAACTATGGCGAGAGCCTGGTTATGAGGCTGCTGCCATCCAGGGGAGAGAGCGCATTTGGAATTAACGACCTGGGCCTTGAAGATGATCAACTCATAGCCCTGCGCATGCTCCTTCAGAGGCCCCACGGCATGCTGCTTGTGACCGGTCCCACAGGCAGCGGCAAGACCACTACCCTCTATGCTGCCCTGCGTGAACAGGATGTAATAAGTAAGAATATCATGACCGTAGAGGATCCTATTGAATATGAACTGCTTATGATTCGCCAGACCCAGGTCAATATCAAGGCAGGCTACACCTTTGCAACGGCCATCAAGGCATTTTTAAGGCAGGATCCGGATGTGATACTGGTGGGAGAGATCAGGGACAAGGAGACCGCCCTCCTGGCCATCAGGGCAGCCCTCACCGGGCATCTTCTCCTCTCTACACTTCACACAAATGATGCAATAGGCACCCTGGCCAGACTGATGGATCTTGGCATATCTCCATACCTGCTCTCGTCCACCCTGGCAGGTGTTGTGGCCCAGCGTCTGATGAGGCGGCTCTGTCTCAAGTGCAGACAGCCGTTGAAGCTGGGAAAGATGGAGCTGATGATGCTTGGTTTGCCAGAGGATGGAGAATATTACAGCCCTGGAAAATGTCCGGAATGCAGAAATACCGGATACACAGGCAGGCTGGCAGTAGCCGAGGTAATGAAATTCTCAAACCAGGTTCTCAAGCTCATATCCCAGGGTGCATCCCTGGTGGATATAGAGGAACAGGCCAGAAAGGAGGGCTTTTATTCCCTCAAGGAGGCTGCGATCAAGAAGGTGGCAAGGGGAGAGACCAGTATCGAGGAGTTCAGGAGGCTTATAGGCTGATGCCATGTTTTGAGTATCAGGCCATGGATGCTACAGGCAGGGTCGTCAAGGAGAAGGGGAGTTTCGAATCCCTCTCCGTTCTCTACACTCACCTGAAGGAAAAGGGTTACACCCTGATAGACTATAGGCGCTGTCTTTTCCCGAAAACAGGGAGGATGAGTTTCGGCAAGATTCCACGTCCAATGTTGTCAGAGTTCTTCAGGAACCTGTCCCTGCTTGTAAAAGGGGGGGTGCCCCTGCTGGATGCCCTGAGAGATATGGCTGAGAGCAGCTCTGACCGCAGATTCAAACAGATAATTGGTGAAATTTGCAGAAGAATCGAGGATGGTGAGCTGTTGTCCCAGGCCATGGCCGCATATCCCAACATCTTTGGCAGGGTGCCCACGGTTCTGGTCTCCATTGGTGAGGAGACAGGCCGTCTCGACACTACCCTCATAGATGCAGCGAAACATATCGAAAGGATCCATGAGATAATCTCAAATACCAAGAGGGCAATGACCTATCCTCTCTTCGTGGTAGTGGCCATGACCGGAGCCCTCTGTTTCTGGCTTCTGTATGTCCTGCCCAAGATCCTTGTGCTCTTCAAGGAGATGGGGATGGATACGCTTCCTTTGCCCACCAGGATACTGATAATCATGGTGGATATCTTCCATGTCTGGTGGCCGGTTTTGCCCGGTTCTGTCCTGGGATTCCTGCTTTTCAGGTTTTTGGCTGGTAAAAACAGCCGGGTTAAATACCTGTATGACTCTCTCCTGACGAGAATGCCCCTCGTTGGTGCTATCATACGGGCCTCACAGATGGCCTTTCTCTTTGAATATCTTGCCCTGTTGGTGCAGGCCGGAATCGATATATTGAAAAGCCTGACCCTGATGGAAGAATCCATTTCACACCAGGTACTGAAACAGGGCGTGGCAGAGATGAGGGCGGAGATAACCAATGGCACCAGTCTAACCGAGGCCTTCAGGCGTCTGCCCATGCTGGATCCCTTTGTCACCAGACTCATCAGTGTTGGAGAGCTTACAGGTGAATTGCCGGAACAGATGAAAACTCTTGCGGATTTTTACAGGCAGGAGGTTAACAAGCTTGTGGATGCCATAGGCAAGAGTCTGGAGCCCATCATGATAGTTGTGGCAGGACTGCTCTTTGCCCTGATAGCAGTAGGGCTTCTTGGCCCCATCTATGATCTCATGGGAGGGCTGAATTAGATGCAAACCAATGACTACCTGAAGTTTTTTGGATTTCAGCAGCACCCCTTCACTCTTACACCAGATCCTGCCTTTTTCTATCCCTCCATGAAGCACCGCGGGGTTATGGAATCCCTGCTTTACGGAATCAGGCGGGGAGATGGTTTCCTGGTACTGGCCGGCCCTGCAGGGACAGGCAAATCCCTGGTAATCAGGATGGTTGTTCAGGAGTTGCAGGAAGAGGCAGATTGTGCAGTACTGCTGACACCTATGGTGGATCCTGTGGGGCTCATGGCCATGATCATGGAGGAGCTGACAGGCCAGGATTTTTCTGAACAGGCCTCTACCCTTCCGGTGCTGCTCAAGCAGTTCAAGAAGGTAGTCATGGAGCGGGCAGCCCAGGGAAGATCAGTTCTGCTGGTAATTGATGAGGCCCAAAACCTCTCTGCCGGGAGTTTGGAGCAGTTGAGAATGCTATCCAACTTCGAGCTTGGCAGCAGGAAACTGGTTCAGGTATTGCTCTCCGGCCAGGAGGGGTTGAAGGGGTTATTGACCAGAAAGGGGCTTGGACAGTTGTGTCAACGCATAACTGTAAGTGAGCAACTTTGCCCTTTCAACCGGAAAGAAACAGCGCTCTATGCCCGGTTCAGAATGGCACGGGCAGGTGCAGATGTTCCTATGAGCAGGCAGGCAAAAAGGATGCTCTTCAGAAAGACCAGGGGGATTCCGCGCCTGGTAAACAGGCTGATGGATCGCGCTCTGCTCATGGCAGCAGCCAAAGGCAGAAGAGAGCTGGATGGAAGCTCTCTGAAAATGGCAGAAAGGAGTATGGGAATAGTGGCCTGGCAGCAGGAAAATCAAAATTTTACCAGGAGTGTTCTGAACCGTTTTTTCAGATGGCTTCTGCCAACAGCGGCAGGCATCGGATTTATTCTATCAGGTACATCCTTTATTACCTTCGATAATGGAGAACGGTGGCATACAGACTCCCAGGAGCAGGGGATTGCTGTAGGCATGGCCTCTGAAACTGTTGATATGGAGCAGCAAAGCGAGAGGGTAGTTGTTGCAGGCCGATACAGAACAACCTCTGATACAGGCCCGTTTATGGAACGAGATTTTTGTATGAAGCTGTCAGACGGGTTGGGGAGGTGAGATGATTATAGGAAATTTTTTAAAAAACAGGCAGGCCGTTTCAGTATCCTTGGATGCTGACAGTGGCCAATGGGCCCTTTGTGAGTTTCAGGTAACAGGTAAAAAATATCATTTTTCAAAGGTGATTCGGACTGACTGTGATGAACCTGATCTGGCAGCCTTCTCCACTGTAAGGGCCTCTATCATAACCCGTAATACCACATTGTGTCGAGGCGATGCCCCTGCACAGATGAAGAGGGGACTGCTTGAGGTGCAGATCCTCGAAAAGATTCACAAGGAGACCTATTTTGCCGAAAATGGAGGGGTGGAATTTGCTTACTATATCTATGAGAAAAAGGGCACCACTCTCAAATATCTCGCTACTGCAATCCCGTCCCAGGATCTGAATCCATTTTTTTCATCTGAAGCTGCCATGCGCGGGAGGATAAGGTCTATCCATACCGGTTTCACTGCCATAGCATCCCTGGTCACTCAGTTCACAGAGGATTCTGTCATTGCCCTGATCCAGAGAGATGACCGTTTGGAGACCATGCTTGTTGGCCAAGGAATCCCTCTTTTACGACAGATCACCCCTCTGTCCGAAAAGGGAGAGTTCTCAGAGGGAATTGCAGAAGAGGGGATCCATGGCCTTCTTCATGAGGCAGAGAGGGAGTTTGGTCTTGTTCCCAAGAGGTTGATGCTGTTCGGGCTGCCGGAGCAGGATATGCCGGAGCAGATCGGTAGCTGGAGAGTATGGAGACCGGCGCTGGATAAATCTGCCATAACTGTTGAAGACAGGAATGACTTCTTCATGTACCCGGAACTTTTGGGAATACCCTTCTGTCCAGGGGAACTGAATCTTATCCCTGCAACCTGGGAGAGGGCATTCAGGTTGCAGCAACTCTCTAAAGGGGTAGCAGCCCTTTGCGCATTTGGCTCGCTGTTTCTGTTAGCTGCATCAGCCTTTATTTACAAGGACAATCTGGCCCTGCAGCAGGAGTATGAAACAGGCGTTCAGCGGATCAGGAATAAGGCTGCATCACTCTCCGCCATGATTCCTGATCCCCATGAGACCCAACTGGTTGAGAAGTGGAGCAGGATCGAGCTGCTGTCCAGAAGAGAGTCTGGCCCAAGGTCACTGATGCTCGCCATGACCGCTGGTCTCCCGAGAGATGTAAAATTGAGGGAGTTTCAGATCTTCAGAGATGGTAGAAAAGCAGCAGATTCCTCA
>JALSKY010000206.1 GCA_026988585.1 Deltaproteobacteria bacterium | reverse complement strand
TCCTGACAGGATATAAGGCCCTGTGCAGCATAGATCAGTCCGATCTGATCATGTTGCCCCGTACAGGATAAAACATTGCAAGGCCCTGCTGTTTTTTGCAGCAGGGCCTTTTTCGTTGAGATGCCAATAGCCATACACCCCGCAAGGTACCAGAGGTATCAATGGAGAAGATGAATTGTAATGAACAAGACCGCCTGTATGGAAAAATAAAAAAGGACCTGTCTGAAACAGGCCCTTTTGATTACTGGGCGGATCCAATCCGTATGGGACGGATTACATTATGCATCCTCTTTCTTCATGTTCCTGCGGGCAATACCGGCAATACCGATGAGACCAGCGCCAAAGAGCAGTATAGTGGCTGGCTCTGGGACAGGGGCAAGCTTACCAGAAACATTAATCTTATAATCATAGTCTGTAGGCAGATTTGTTAGATCAAAGACTACGTCCCAGGTAACAATTTGAGAACGATCATTTGAACCAACTGCATCCTTAAACTGTGTCATAAAGACTGAGTCATTAGTGTGATAAAAGGTATGACCAGTAAGCAGTGCTGAAACAAGATACTCTCTGCTGCCCACTTTATTAATTTGGATATTGGAAGCCTCAGCAGTCAAATATGGATCTGTTGAGGAACCAATAATAAAATTAGCAGTTGCTGTTGGATCCACTGCAAGGATATCATTTTGCCAGTTATAACTGATACCCAAGAATCCAAACCCTGCAACGGTTTGTCCCAAAATCGGATCGTTAGGATGTGCCAAATCACTATCCCACCCATCCTTATCCGTATATGATGTTACCTTTACAGTGTTATAAGGATTAGGGCTTGTATATGGTGCATCAAGATCCACATATACTGATCCTTGAAAGTCAAGTGCCGGCAACGACAGCGCCCATCCATTGCTCACCATGCCGCCCATCACCAGGAACATGCAGATCATTACTGCTGCCCCAAACCTGTTAAACAAACTCTTTTTCATAACTCCTCCTTATTTTCTAATTTTTTCTATTTGGTTTAAGATTATTCAGAAATCTCATTACCCGATCCAACACACCAAGTTACAATCCTGAACAAACCCAAATTCTAACCTTCGCCCTTGACTCTGCACTAATCGTGCCAACCAAAAAAAGAAAAAAACACCTGAAACACCCGAAATAAGCAGGATAAAAGACGTCATTATAAAAAAAAGGAAAAAACATTCCTTCACATGGAAAAACTTTTCCAGAAAAAACTTTTCCCTGTTGGGGTGTAAGATTGAATGGTAGATGGAAAGAGAGGGTGTGGAGACAAACAGAAGAAAAAGGGGATAGAGATCAAGAGGCCATGGGCTACCTGTCCATCTCCCTGAGAATGGCGAGGGCACGACGTTTTACATCCATACAGGGGTCATCCAGAAACTCCCTGACCTGGTCACGGTCCAGTAGATCCAGCTCAAAAAGCCGTTCTAAGGCAAGCCCCCTGATCTTTCCGTCAGGATCTTCAAGATACTGCTGATAAAGGGATCTATTTTCCGGTCTTGGAGAGAGCTCACCCAGCAGCCGAAGTATATCTGCCCGAAGGGGCGGGTCACTGCTTCTCAGCTCCCTGGTGTAGATGGCTGCCACCCGATCCTCACTATCCTGAAACTGCCAGAGGTTGAACAGAATGACCAGCCTCTCCTGATCGCTTCCATTCACAACCATCTCCTCCAGAATGTCCATCAGCTCCGGCTCACGGACACTGCACAAGGCATCGATAGCAACGTCCCGGATCTCCTGGTCATCTGAACGTACGGCGCTCATCAGTAAAGGGATGGCATGCCGATTTCCCTCCCAACCCATGGATAGCAGGGCCCTGACCTTGAGGCCATGATCCCCTGAAAGAAATAGGTCCTGAAGGATCCTGTTCAGATGGGCTGGTCTTGAGATAAAGGGGCCAACAAGGGAGATATAGACTGCTGAATGATCCCGAAGTTCATCTGGTTCTGACCTGTCTGCCATGATCCTGCAGAGGGGCTGCCATAACTCCTCCATGGCTACCGTACAAAGGATCATCATGACATCTTGCCGATGCTCCATCTCCTTCATTCCGAGTGCCCTGATGAGCAGGGGCACTGCTACATCCCGCTCCTTGTCCACAAGGGCAGGATTCTCCACATAGCGCATGGCCATGGAGATCACCCGTCTGTCCATACGGATCGGAGCTATATTGCTACTGCTCCCGGACATTGAACTCCAGATTGAACTCCAGCCCCTTCTCCTGGTTCACAAGGCTGATGGAAAGGGTACCAACCTCTGTTACCCTGGCCTTGATGATTACAGGGACCACGGTGCCTGGTTCCAGTCCCGTAGCCTCCATTACTGATTCCAGGATGCTTATCTGCTCTATTGTATCGTGCCAATTCTCTACCATGTCACCAGGCTGATCCTGGGGCCTCTGGTTGGAGCCAAGGAACATGAACTGCACCTTCTGCCCCACCACCAGCCCGAACTGGCGTTCCGGGATCTCCACATCGGAACCCTCCTCCAACCCCTTTGGAACGATGCAGAGGGCCTTTATAACCGGTGGCATGCCTGGAACTGCAAGACCGGCGGACTCCACGCCGATGTAATATGACAGGGGTACGCCGCTCTTTATTCTGATTCCGTCGCTGCGTCTGGCCTTGCCAAAATGGGCTGCCCCAAGGGAAACAGCAAGATCCAGGTCAGTTCCTGACAGGGGCCTTATTTCCGATGCGACATCCCAGGATCTGATCACCTCCATGAGCCGATCCCTGAGCACCTGGGCCTTGAAGACACCCCCATTGAACAGGACAAAAGAGATGGCAGTATGGGAGGGCGCATGATTCCTGAGAAAGGCAGCAAGATGCCTGGTAATGGCGGTATCGCTGCAATAGGGCAGCCCTATTTCCTGAAGCCCGGTGACAGGCCGGACAACAGGCATATCATCCTGGGAACATGCAGGAAGAAAACCTTCCAGTATCACCTGCTGACAGATCTCCCTGGTAACAGTTGCCTTGATTGTTCCTCCAATTAAGGAGGAACCCCTGCCGGCAATGGCTATGGAGACCTGATCAGGGCCATGTTCAGACTGAAATATCTTCTCCTTGGCCAACCGGACCTGGTGCCACAGGGTCTGGAACTGAAACCGATCCAGCTTCTGTCCCTGGGATTCTATCTCCTGGGCCACCCTGTATGTGAGGGCAAGGTCCATGTTATCGCCGCCAAGGAGCAGGTGCTCGCCAACTGCAAGACGTTCCAGGGTGAGCTGTCCATCCTCTGAACCCACCTGGATCAGGCTGAAATCAGAGGTGCCTCCGCCAACATCCACCACGAGAATGATATCTCCAGGAGAGACCTCCTCACGCCACTGATCGCCCATTGCATTGAGCCAGGCATAGAAGGCTGCCTGCGGCTCTTCCAGAAGAGTTATCCTGTGAAAACCAGCAGAGGAGGCTGCCTTTGCTGTGAGATCCCTGGCCACGGCATCAAAGGATGCAGGGATTGTGAGATAGATCTCCTGCTCCTCCAAGGGGGCACCCTCCTTTTCACCAACAGTGTGGTTCCAGGCAGCCTTGAGATGGCGGAGAAATGTGGCAGTTGCTGCAATGGGGGAAAACTTCTGCACATCCTCAGCGGCATCCAGGGGCAATATAGGGGCAGTGCGGTCAACGCCTGAGTGGCAAAGCCAGCTCTTGGCTGAGGCAATGAGTCTGCCAGGGACCTCGGCGCCACGCTTTCTGGCATATTCTCCCACTACCCTTTCACCAAAGGGGTCCCATGGCAGGGTAAAACTGCCAGCATCCCTCTCCTGCTTGGTGGGAATATAGATGAAGGATGGAAGAAGGTCCCTCTCTGCCACCTCACCAGGAGCCACTACCTGGGGAACCGGAAAGAGTTCTATCCTGGCACCATCCTCAGAACTGGCAGAATCCAGGAATGAGAGTACAGAATTGGTGGTACCAAGATCGATTCCAATGATATATCTGGACTGGTTTTCACTCATACCTTTTTTAGACCTTTAAGAACTGTTTCAGCCTGGCTACATACGGACAACACCCTGAAACCGGCTGGGATCAGGATATTTCCACCTCGGCAGGTGCCAGGATATCCGTGGCGCCTCCGGTCCATTCAGGAAGCCTCATCCTGGTATAGCGCCATCCGCAATGGCGGATAACACCATGGAACGGGGGATTACCCTGAACATTACCAACCAGCCTGATCCTTACCGGATCAAACTCCTCATCTATCTCCACTTCGCTGCCTTCAGGGGCATCCAGTACAGGCTTCAGGCCAAGGAGGTCATGCAGGGCCTGCTTGCATCCCCTATGCACCTCACGAACAGCGGCACCGATCTGGGCATCCTCATATGCATCAAGATCCTCCTGAAGGAAGTCCAGAAGACGACCTTCACGCTGCAGAAGCCCAAGGAGTTGAGCCACTGCCACCTCACGGCCATGGAGATCCGCAACAGGGGCACCTTCAGCTACTTCAGCCGCCTCCAGATCCTCTCCGCCGGCACGCACCTGCCCATCAGCCTTGGCACCCTTGTCAACATAAGGTTCCTTGTCCGTCTCATCTTCAATAGCAGAAACCAGCTCCCCTGTGGGCATGATGACAAAGAGCAGGATAAGGAACAGAAGCCATGCTGCAAGGGGAGAGGCTATCAGGAGATAACCTTCCCAGTTCTGCAGCAGCTCCCTGTGCAGGTAATAAACCACATAACCATTGGCCCCGGATGCAGCCAACGATAAAAGCAACGAAATTAGAATTACCGGGGTCCTGGTGACCTTTCTTGCCATTTTTTCCTCCATTTCAGCAGCCATATTCAGAATAGTGCCTCTGCAGAAGGGATGAAGCACCCCATTCGGCAGAATGCGGCTGCAGATATTATGCTATCCTGTCTCAAAATTGTCTAAAGGAGATATGGAAAAATATATCCGGTGCAGTGCAAGGTCAATAGAGCTGGCAAAAATGGTTGAAAAAGGCAGCAGGTTAAGAGAACTGGGAGCCCCTTCATTTCATAGTTACAGGCATAGGATCAATCCAAAGAAGAGAGCTCTTGCAGCAAATGGAACCACGCAGAGGAAACAGCCTTTTTCAACCATCCGGTTTCTAAGGCCAGGGTTCTACTCCCAAAAACCCTGCTGCAGCTTGCGGATTGCCCCTGGAAGATTGCCAGTATCCTTCACGGCCGCCCGCATCCTGTTGCTGCCGGTATCCCGCCTTATCATCTGGATTATGGTATCCACCTGATCTTCGCTTCCAAGTTCCTGGAAGACAGGATATAACAGATCCAGAAGCTGCAAAATGGCATCGGAAATCGACAGCCTGTTCCCCTTTACAGCCCCTCCTATAGAGATAAACCGACCATTTAGGCCATAGCGAGCCGCCTGCCACTTGTTGGTCTGTATGATGGGCCTGGGCGGCAGATCCCATGGCATAAGATCCTGGGCAATGGCTGCGACAGTGGCCTGGATAAGGGCAACCAGGGCCATTATCTCCTTGAAACGAATAGGTACGTCACAGATACGGATCTCTATGGTGCCGAATCCCGGACTGAGCCTTACATCCCACCAGACATCCCTTGGGGTCTGGATAATGCCCTGGGAATAGAGGACATTTAACAGCTGTTCGTAACCATTCCACCGTCCCAGGGCCTCAGGCATCCCTGACCTGGGCAAGGCATCAAACAGCTTGGACCGATAGGAAGACAGGCCTGTATCCTCTCCGTGAAAGATGGGAGATGAACAGCTGAGGGCCAGAAACAGAGGCAGCAGGGGGCGTATCCTGTCAAAGACCCTTATGGCAATATCCCGATCAGGAACCCCAACATGGCAGTGCAGGCCCTGGGTTATGAGCTGCCTGCCCACAAGCTGCATCTCATCAAGTATCCGGGCATAACGGGGATCCGGGAAAAGCACCTGCTCATGGGAACTGGAAAATGGATGAAGGCTGCAGACAAAGACAGATGCTCCGCACCCTGCTGCCACCTCGTGAAAGGCAACAATAATCCGGCGGAGTTCTTCATAGGCAGTCTGAAAATCCGGACACGGAGAAGTATTAACCTCCAGCATGGATTGTATGAACTCCTGCTTCACATGTTCTTCCAGGCCAGGAGGAAGGGTTTCAAGAATGTCAAGGGCCTTGGGGGACAGTGCCATGGTATCAGGATCCAGGAGCTGGAGTTCCACCTCGATACCCAGGGAAAACCAGGGGCTGGCATGAAAATCCAGGATCAATTCGTCTGCATGGTGTTTCATCTCTCTTCCTGCCTTGCTGCCAACAGCTCCCAAATTGAAGGGCATTGGCTTAGCTCATAAAAAAAGAATATTATAGATCTCCTGCCCATGTTTTGTCATGCGACAGGGCCTTTCTTGCTACGGCATCGAAAAATGCTGCGCCAAAAGAGAGCACATCCTCATCAAAGTCGAAAAAGGGACTGTGTGCAGGTATCTCCTCCTGGCCTGGCTGGACAGCACCGAACCTAACAAAACACCCAGGGATCTTTTCAAGAAAGAAGGAAAAATCCTCTCCTCCAAGGCTGGGGTGGCTCTGACCTATGACACCATCGGCCCCGCATACCTCCTTAGCGGCTGCCTCTGCTATAGCACAGGCCCGAGAACTGTTTATCACAGGAGGATAGTGATTGCCATACTCGATACTGCACTCTACATTGAAAAGATCACAGATGGAGGCCACCACGCGCTCCAGCCCGTTAAATACCCGCTTCCTGATGGCTGCATGGGTGGTTCGAATGGTACCGTAAAGATCTGCCCTGCCTGCTATGATGTTTTCTGCAGTGCCAGCCTCTATCCTTCCGATGGAGATGACGCTGGGATAGGTAGGATTCAGCCGTCTGGTAACCAGAGATTGCACGGCAATCACCAGGTGGCTGGCTGCCACCACTGCATCTGCAGCCTCATGGGGCCTGGCTGCATGGCCGGATTTGCCAATGATCCTCACATGAAAACCATCAGTAAAGGCACATATCAAGCCTGGCTGGACCACGATCTCTCCCACCATGAAATGTCTGTCAATATGTCCACCGAATATCAGGTCCATTCCATCAAGGGCACCCTCCTCTACCATGAGCCTTGCACCGCCTTGCCCCTCCTCCGCAGGCTGGAACAGGAGACGAACCTCTCCTCTTTCCGGCGGGGTTCTCTTGAGCAGCGCCGCTGCGCCGAGAAGCATTGCAACATGTCCATCATGACCGCAGGCATGCATCACTCCAGACACCATAGACGCAAAAGGAAGGCCGGTCTTCTCCTCAATGGGCAGGGCATCCATATCGGCCCGCAATGCCACTCCACCACCCTTATCCCTGTCTCGGCCTGTAATGGTTGCAACAATCCCGGTTCTGGCCACTCCCCTTCGATAGGAGATCCCCAATTCATCTAACCGTTCACAAATATATGCAGAGGTCTTTTCCTCCTGGAAGGCCAGTTCAGGCCACTGGTGCAGGTGCCTCCTGATCCTGACCATCCATCGGAAGAGATCATTGTCAACACCGTTCATTTTGTTGACTCTACCCCCTTTTTTTCCTTTACTTTACCCCTATCATAACAAACTGTTAAGAGGCATTTCTCTGGCGCATTCTGAATAGCAACGATGTTAAGATATTAGTTATTTCACAACTACCTGTTTTTATATTTATTTATTCTTTAACTAATACCTTGACAAAAATACTACTTGGGTGAATACTTCCTCATAAATACAATTTGAGAGGTGACGCTATGAGTGAAAATGGAAAGATTGAAAGCTTGATGCATGAAGAGAGGGTCTTCAAACCAGACAAAAAACTCCAGAAAAAGGCCCATGTAAAGAGCATGAAAGAATACAAGGAGCTGTACAAACGCTCCATGGATGATCCGGAAGGATTTTGGGGAGATCGTGCGGAGGAACTGGTATCCTGGTTCAGAAAGTGGCGCACTGTTGTAAAGGCTGATATGCACAAGCCCAAGATAGAATGGTTTATCGGTGGCCAGCTCAATGCATCCTATAACTGCCTTGACAGGCATCTCGAAGATGGAAAGAGAAACAAGGCCGCCATAATCTGGCAGGGTGAGCCTGAAGATGACGTAAGGGTTTACACCTACCAGATGCTCCACACGGAGGTCTGCCGTTTCGCCAATGTCCTCAAGAGCAAAGGGGTTAAAAAGGGAGACAGAGTTTCCATCTATCTGCCAATGATTCCTGAACTTGCAATCGCAATGCTGGCATGTGCAAGAATTGGTGCAATGCACAGCGTGGTCTTTGCAGGTTTCAGTGCCCATAGCCTTCAAAACCGTATTCAGGATTGCCAGGCCAAGGTGCTCATAACTGCTGATGCCGTGTTGAGAGCAGGCAGAACAATTCCGCTAAAACCCAACGCAGACGAGGCCTTGAAGGAGTGTCCCTCTGTGGAGAGCTGCATAGTGGTCAAGCGGGCTGGAAACGAGATTGAGATGCAGGATGGCCGGGACACCTGGTGGCACGAGGAGATGGCCTCTGACCAAATTACTGATCAGTGCGAACCTGAAAGAATGAACTCCGAGGACACTCTATTCATCCTCTATACCAGTGGCAGCACAGGCAAGCCTAAGGGTGTTGTCCATACCACCGGCGGTTATCTCACTTACGCTGCCCACACTACCCAGTGGGTGTTTGACCTGAAGGATGACGATGTTTACTGGTGTACTGCTGACATCGGCTGGATCACAGGCCACTCCTATATACTTTATGGTCCGCTCACACTCGGTGCTACCAGCCTGATGTTTGAAGGAGTTCCAACATGGCCGGCCCCAGACCGGTTCTGGAAGATAGTGGAAAAGTTCAAGGTAAACATCTTCTATACCGCTCCCACAGTTATCAGGGCACTGATGAGAGAAGGCACAGAATGGACAGAGAAACATGATCTCTCAACGCTGCGTGTCCTGGGGTCAGTTGGAGAGCCCATCAATCCTGAGGCATGGATCTGGTATCATGAGCATATTGGCAAGGGAAAGCTGCCCATAGTGGATACATGGTGGCAGACGGAAACCGGCGGAATAATGATCTCCCCCCTGCCCTATGTCACACCTCTGAAACCAGGTTCAGCCACACTGCCTCTGCCTGGAGTTGACGCCGCAATACTCAAGGAAGACGGATCACCGGCAGACGTGAATGAGGGTGGGCACCTGGTCATCAAAAAACCCTGGCCTGGCATGTTAAGAGGGGTGTTTGGAGACCCCAAACGTTATAAGAGCACCTATTTTGAGAGGTTTGAAGGCTTGTATGATGCTGGTGACAGTGCCCGCAGAGATGAAGACGGATATTTCTGGATAATGGGCCGACTGGACGATGTAATCAATGTCTCCGGACACAGAATGGGCACTGCAGAGATCGAATCCGCCCTGGTAGCACATCCAGCAGTAGCAGAGGCAGCAGTGGTGGGAATGCCTCACCCCATCAAGGGCCAGGCCATCTATGCCTATGTTACCCTTAAGTCCGGCGTCAAGGAGACTGAAAAACTCCGGAATGAACTAAGAACCCATGTAAGAAAGGAGATCGGGCCTATTGCCTCTCCTGATGTGATCCAGTTTGCTCCAGGACTGCCAAAAACCAGGAGCGGAAAGATAATGAGACGAATCCTGCGTAAGATAGCAGCAGGAGATCTGGACGACTTCGGTGACACCTCCACATTGGCAGATCCATCAGTAATCGACGATCTCATTGATGGCAGCCGCAAGCTGATAGAAAAGACAAAGAAGTAATGGATAATAGTAAAGGCCTGCTCCGGTGCGGAGCAGGCCTTTGCATCTTGAATCCCTGAACTCTATACAAAGAGCTACCAAGGAGGCCCAGACAGGGCCTCTTTACCGTCAACGTCAACCAACTATTTCAAAAGAGTAACGGCCTAAAGCTCTGCTTCGCTCTTTATCTCTTGAAATTTTTCAGATTCCGTGAGCTTTCTCTTCTCTAACTCCTCTATCTCCTCCCTGGTCAGATGGATCTGACGGCACACAGGGCACCGGGCATCAAACTCATCACCGGTGGCACGTTCCCTCAGCTCATCAACTGTCATGTGTCCGATATAGCCGCAGGCAGTACTGGGGCTCTCGGCCCTGACCTTTCTCCGTTCTCTCTTCTTTTCCTCTGTCATGGCATAACCTCCTAAGTGGTTTTAAGCCGATCCACGACCTCACCATCCCTATCAACGATGGTAACTGTCAGGGGAAGACCGCCATCCAGGCGGTGCGTAGCACAGGAGATTCATGGATCATAAGCGCGTACCGCCATCTCCACCTTGTTCAACAGCCCCTCATCATATTTGCCATCCTTGATAAGAGACTTTGCAGCCTGGGCTACACTCATATTCATAGGGGCTATATTATGAGTGGTACCAACTATCATGTTGGCCTTGACAATACAGCCATTCTCATCCGTTGTGTAGTCATGGATCAAGGTGCCGCGCGGTGCCTCTACACATCCGATACCGCGGCCTGCCTTGGGAGCAGCCTCAGCCCTGACGTTGGTCTCTGTAATGGCATCATCTTCCAGGAGCTCCTTGCTGCGCTCACACGCATAGACCAGCTCGATGAGCCTGGCCCAGTGATAGAGCAGTGTATTCTGGGCAGGCCTGCCGAACTTTTCCCTGAACTCCTCTAAAGCAGCCTGTGCATCAGGGGTAGCGATCTTGTCACACACATTGATCCTTGCCAGGGTATTGGCCCGATAAACCCCCTTTGGCTCATCGAGATCCATGGAGAATCCCTCGTTCCAGACCTTTGCGTATGGCAGTTTGGCATAGGACCAGGGCACTACTGCCTCAGCAAGATAGTCAGTGTATTCATCTACAGAAAAATCGGTATAGGTACCATCCGCCTTCATCAGACGCAGAGTACCCTGGTTGTAGATATCAAACTCTCCGCCATTCTTGACAGAACCAAGAAACCCGGTCTTGATAGTGCCAAGATCTGCAATGACATCTTCATACTTGCTGAAGACATTCTCCTTGGCAAAATCCAGTGCATACCTGGCAAAATCCAGGAGAGTCTGTGTATCTGCCAGGAGTTCCTTTCTCTCTCTCTCTGTCATGGGTTTGGCAAATCCTCCCACTACTGCTGCAATGGGATGGATTGCCTTTCCTGCAAAACGCTCCAGCATCATCTGGCCAAGCTGCCTCATCTTCACCACCTGCATGGCGAGATCAGGTGCCTCCTTTACTATGCCCACAACGTTCCTGACTGCATAGTCACTGTCAGGACCGAGGACAAAGTCAGGGGCTGCCAGAAAGAAGAAATGCAGGATCTTGTCATTGATGTGGGCCATGGTCTGCAGCAGTTCCCGCAGTCTGTTCCCTGCCGGGGTTGGTGTGACCCCGAAACATCCGTCAACTGCCTTGTTGGCAGCGGTATGATGCATCCAGGGACAGATACCGCAGATGCGGTTGACTATCCTGGGGACCTCCTCTGCAGGCCGGCCCTCTATGAACTTCTCGAATCCCCTGAGGGACATGATGTGAAGCTTGGTCTCCCTGACATTGCCGTCATCATCCAGATGGATGGCAATGCTGGCATGTCCCTCAATACGAGTAATTGGCTGTATATTGAGTACCTTTTCCATATCTTTCTCCGTCTTTCCTGCTTATTTACCCTTTGAAGGTCTCAGAAACCCGTGGGCACCTGAAAACCTCAGGAGGGACTTGCGATCTACTACTGTCTTCCAGTCGATACCGTTGCTTGCCAGGGCATTCATCATGTCCAGAAGCTGATTGCTATCCGGTTTCACCGGCCCAAAGCAGCCTCTGCAAGGCACCCTGGCGCTGATACACTTGGGAGCCTCTCCAGCAGAACATCCACCGGCAGTGACCGGCCCCATGCACATGAAACCCTGCTCCAGCAAACAACGCATCTCAGAGATGGGCTTTTCAGGATCATATTCCGCATTTTCCAGGAAC
>JALSKY010000205.1 GCA_026988585.1 Deltaproteobacteria bacterium | reverse complement strand
GCCCTGGAATTCGCTTTGAAGCTCGTTGAGGTCCTTGAAGGCAGAGCGAAGATGGAGGAGGTCAACAGGGGAGTGCTTGCAAGAATATAGATGAGCTGGATTCTTGAACAGGTTGAATTGAGATGGACAGCACATTGGACAGGACATGAAAAAGCAAAAAGAGACTGAGAGAAAGAAAGGCAGAGATAAGGCTGCTACCAGCAATAAAAAAAAGAAGAATCTTAAACCTAAAGATCCAGAGTCTCACCCCCCAGCCAAACAGACTCTTCCTGCTGAAGCAGATCTTCTTCAGCAGTATATATCAGAGATCAGTAAATATCCTCTGCTGACAAGGGAAGAGGAGGAGGCCCTGACCAAGGCGTACAAGGAGTCCGGGGATCCTGAGATAGCAAAGAAGATAGTAGCGGCAAACTTGAGACTCGTGGTGAAGATAGCCCAGGATTTCCAGAAGTTCTGGATGCAGAATTTTCTGGATCTGGTTCAGGAGGGCAACGTAGGCTTAATGCACGCAGTAAAAAAATTCGATCCATACAAAGGGGTCAAGTTCTCATACTATGCCTCTTTCTGGATAAAGGCCTACATACTCAAATTTATTATGGATAACTGGCGCCTGGTTAAAATCGGCACCACCCAGGCACAGAGGAAACTCTTTTACAACCTGGGGAAGGAGAAGGAGAAGATCAAGGCCCTTGGATTTGAGCCTGTTCCCAAGCTGATCTCGCAGAGGCTCAATGTCAGTGAACAGGAAGTCATTGACATGGAACAGCGGATGGGGTCATGGGAGCTCTCCCTGGACTCACCTGTAAAAGATGATTCTGATGATAAGCATATCGATTTTCTTGCCAGTAAGGATGCCTCTGTTGAGAATGATTACGCCAGGCGTGAGCTTCAGGACCATGTGCGGGAGCTGCTCAAGGAGTTTGGTTCTTCTCTGAAGGACAAAGAAAAGGTGATTTTTCACGAACGTCTTGTTTCTGATGAGCCAAAAACCCTTCAGGAGCTTGGTAAGAGCTTCGGGGTCTCCAGGGAGAGGGTAAGACAGATAGAGGCCAGGTTGAAGAAAAAACTTAAGAAATTTCTTCAGGAAAAGATGCCTGACCTGGATTCTGCAGCAGTGGAGTAGCTATCATTGATGATCCAGTACACTCTTTAGAGAGAACCAATACTTATGATTGAAAAGAAACAACTGAAAAGTGCAGGTTCATGCACCAGGCCTTTACTTCATCACTTTGCCACACCTTGTCTGTTTTTGGCAACAGTATTCATGTTGATAACATTGCTTATGGCCAACCACCAGGTCCAGGCCTCTATCTTTCAGCAGTCACGGGCAGGAGCCTATGCTGCATACATGACCGGGCTGGCAGAGATAGGCAAGGGAGATCTGGAAGAGGGCATCAAATGGCTTGAAAAGGCCTATGAACAGGACCCAAACAGCATCGAGATTTTGGAGGCCCTTGTCAGGACTGCAGCCCAGCTAAAGGATAGAGCCAACGCATTGAAATGGCTGAAAAAGGCTATTGAACTCGATCCTGATAACCCTGAACTCCTTCTGATCAGGGCCAGGCTTCTGGCCCAGGAAAACCGGGTTGTTGATGCCATCTCTGCCATCCAACAGGTGCTTCGCCTGCAACCTGAAAATCAGGAGGCCTTG
>JALSKY010000204.1 GCA_026988585.1 Deltaproteobacteria bacterium | reverse complement strand
GGTTTTCAGTCAGCGCTTCAGGAGGAGGAGGCCTTGAATGATGGGCATTCCACCGAGCGAGTTGGTTATCTGGCCATAAGTAAAGAGTCCCAGGCGGTGTTTACAAAGCGCTTTCTTCTGGGCCACGAATGGAGTCCTGTAGATCCCATGGTTTCAGCTTTTGTTCATGTTGAAGAGGAACAGTCCTATGATGACGAGGTGAGCCATGTAGAGGAAGATGTTGCCATAATGGCTGTTAATGGTCTTATCTTTGGACAGATGCAGAGTATGAATGGAGGCAATACGGCATCGCTGCGGCTCTATCCACTGGGGTCTGACTGGCTGGAGATGGGTGCAGTCTCAGTGGATTCCCAGTGGAAAGAGGTGGAGTTGAGCAGGGAGTTTCAGAATCCTGTGGTAATCGTAGGTCCTCCCAGCCATAATGGTTATGATCCCTGTGTTGTCAGGTTGCGCAATATAACAGGACGTTCCTTCGAGATCCGGTTGCAGGAGTGGACCTATCTTAATGGCACCCATGTATCAGAGACTGTTCCCTATATAATCGTTGAGGCAGGGATCCACCGAACGGTTGACGGCAGTCTGTGGCAGGCGGGTATATACGATATGGATGGTACCCTGGCATGGCGTTCGCTGGAGTTTAACCTGGCCTTTGACAATACCCCGCTCCTGTTTCAGTCTGTCCAGACATACAATGGTAATCAGCCGGTGGTCGTACGCCAGAAATCCATAACAGATACCGGTTTCGTTGCTGCCTTGCAGGAAGAGGATGCCTTGAACGATGGCCATGCCACAGAGCAGATCGGCTACCTGGCAATCTATTCCAGCAAACCCTATCTCTTTATCAATTCCATGGACCTATCAAGTGAATGGAACCCTGTTCATGAGAAGGTCAACCAGATGTTGCGCCTGGAAGAGGAGAAATCCCTGGACAGTGAAACTGGACACGTCAATGAGGATGTGGCAGTGATGTTTCTGAACGGCAACCTGTATGCCCATCCCCAGTCCTTCAACGGTGCAGATACTGTGGGAATCAGGCGTGCAGTTGAGTAGATGATGTAAAATATGGGGATAGGCAGAGAAAAGTTTTCCCCTTACTTTTCTCCCAGGGCAGATAACTTGATTTGATGTGGGCCAGGGAGGGGGCTGATGGCGCCTCCCTGGCCGTGTAGAGGTCTTTTTTTTAAGAGCTTCTGTCTTTCCCATGATATCAATTGGAGACAGGCACCCCCCATACTGAACAGCTCACCCTCTTTTCTGCAGGACAGTTGGCTATCTCCCAACACGGAATTATTTCCAGCATTTTTTTTATGCAGGCGAGTTCCAGTCCCTGCTGTTTTACCATACCGCTTATACAGCTTATCCATTGCAGGTCATTATGGCTGAAATATCTCCTGCCGCCCCTTTTGAAGGGCCTGATAAGACCTGCCTGTTCATAGAGTGATATGAGTCCAGGGTTGAGTTCTGTGATCATGGAAGCGGTTCCTATAGAAAACATAGGAAACTCCGGATCAGGCCTGGCAGTTCCTGTTTCTGTTCTGTCTATTTTATAAGCGGGATGATCCTTTCTACCGGTTTTGTCCCATTTCGCGGCCTTTTCCATCACACTCTTCATGGCTCTCCCTCCGGCTATATGGCGGTTACGCCTTTTCTGG
>JALSKY010000203.1 GCA_026988585.1 Deltaproteobacteria bacterium | reverse complement strand
GTCATTGCCTCCATCTCAACCCCGGTCTTTGCAGCAATGGCAGCAGTTGCGACTATCTCCACAACACTCTTTTCAGGAACCATGTTGAAATCTATGCCAACGTAATCAATGGGGAGAGGATGACATAATGGGATCAGCTCTCCTACCTTTTTTGCGGCCATTATGCCGGCTATTCGCGCAGCTGCGAACACATCTCCCTTGGGCATCTCTCCAGCAGTGAGAAGGGCGAATGTCCGGGGTGTCATGGAGACCGTTGCAGATGCCACTGCTTTTCTCTCTGTTACAGGTTTTTGGGAGACATCCACCATTGAAGCCTCTCCCTTTTCATCTATATGTGTTAGCTTCTCAGACATCTTTTCCTGCCTCCATACAGCAGTTCGTGGCTTCTAACATCCCATCTCTCTATTTGAATCCTACCTTCTTGAAGATCTTCTGAAATACCCCTTTTTCCTTCTCCTTCTCTATCTCCTGAAACTCCTGTAACAGCTCTATCTGTCTTTCTGTTAGCCGTTTGGGTATCTTGACCTCCACTTCGATGAGCTGATCTCCAGGTGCAAACCCCCTGAGGTCAGGCATTCCAAGCCCCTTGAGCCGGAAGATCTCACCAGGTTGTGTGCCGGCAGGGATCTTGATGGTCTCCTTGCCATTTATGGTATCGACCTCTATCTCTCCCCCCATGGCGGCCAGGGTCATGGGAACAGGGATCTTGCAATAGATATCCTTGCCCTGCCTTTGAAAGAATTCATGGGCCTCTACATGGATCACCACATAGAGATCACCTCGTATCCCTCCACGCAGACCAGCTTCCCCTTCGTTTCTCAGCCTGAGGCGGGAACCGGTATCCACGCCGGCAGGGATCCGGATGACAACCCTTTTTTGCTGAATCGTCCGGCCCAGCCCTTTGCATTCCGGACATGGATTGGTGATGATAGTGCCACGGCCAGAGCAGTGATGGCATGTAGAAGAGACGCGGAAAAAACCTTCATTTCTCACTACATGGCCGCTGCCGCCGCAGGTGGGACAGGTTACTGTCTGGCTTCCGTCAGCAGCCCCTGTGCCGCTGCAAACCTGGCACACCTCAAGGCGTTCTATTTCAATCTCCTTTTCCGTGCCCTTGGCTGCCTCCTCAAATGAGATTACCAGGTCAAACCTCAGGTCGGAGCCGTTTTCCGGCCCTGCTCCTGAACGTCTTCCTCCTGCGGAAAAACCAAAGAAGTCCTCAAAGAGATCACTAAAGGCGGAGAAGATATCCTCTGTGCTTCGATTGAACCCACCGAACTCTCCATTGTTCAAGCCTGCAAAGCCGTACTGGTCATAACGCCCCCGTTTTTGGGGATCGCTCAGGACCTCATAGGCCTCTGCTGCCTCCTTGAACCGCTCTTCAGCCTCCTTGTCATCAGGGTTGCGATCAGGGTGAAATTTCAGGGCCAGCTTTCTGTACGCCCTTTTTATCTCTTCTGCTGAGGCTGTTCTGGCAATACCAAGGACCTCGTAGTAATCCCTTTTCATAGTGCTTTTCCCATCTATGCCTGTTGCTCTATGCCTGCTGGTTCTGTAAAAGTTCCCTGTTCAGTGCCTCCATGAGGCGTTTTTCCTCTGCCTCTTTGGCCAGGTTGTCCAGATTTTCAAAGGTTACTTTGCCTGCAGCAATCTCTCGCAGG
>JALSKY010000202.1 GCA_026988585.1 Deltaproteobacteria bacterium | reverse complement strand
AGCGAGAGTGCAGATCAGGCTGTCACATGCCTTAACGCCACCAGAAGTGTCACCTGTTCTGCTGTGTATTACTGTTTTTTTTGCCTTGTCGGAGAGGGATATCCGGTAAATTCAGGTTCTCTCGAGCCAGTAAAAATCATCACGAGAGCCGGCTCCCTGCTGGATCCTCTTCCTCCAGCCCCGGTGGCTGCAGGCAATGTAGAAACATCCCAGCGGATAGTAGATGCTCTCTTTGGTGCCCTTGTTCAAGCCATTCCCAGCAGAATTCCTGCTGCCAGTTGTGGTTCCATGAACAATGTTGCCATAGGTGGAATAGATGATGCCTCAGGTGAATTCACTTATTATGAGACCATCGGCGGGGGTATGGGGGCACGTCCTGACAGTAACGGCCTCTCTGGTGTTCAGGTGCATATGACCAATACCCTCAATACTCCGGTGGAGGCATTGGAGCAGATATATCCCTTTATCATAGAAAGATATGGATTGCGGCGTGGGTCTGGAGGAGCAGGAAAAAACAGGGGTGGTGATGGAATCATCAGGAGTTACCGTTTTCTCAAAGATGTATCGGTTTCTCTCCTGACAGAGCGGAGACGCCTATCCCCCTATGGGTTGTCAGGCGGCTCTCCGGGGAAAACAGGAGAAAATCTGCTCATCAGTCAGGGAAGGGATGCATTGGAGGCCCAAAAACTCCTGCCAGGAAAGTGTCAGTTTCAGGCTGCTGCCGGAGATGTTCTGGAGATAAGGACCCCAGGAGGCGGAGGATTTGGGTCTTCTAATCCATCCAGGCCTTGACATTTTGTGCCAATAGGTGCTAAGTGAGCCCAAAATCTTTTCTTTCAATCTCACAACAAGGAGTTCAGGATGAATAAATACTATCTCATGGCGCCAGGCCCCGTGTCTGTGAATCCACATGTTATGCTGACCATGGCCGAGCCCATAATACATCACCGTTCACCGCAATTTTCTGCAATACTTACCGAGGTAAGGGAACATCTCAAGTTTCTCTATCAGACCCAAAATGATGTGTTGATATTTGCATCTTCCGGTACAGGCGGGATGGAGGCCTGTGTAGCCAACATCATGAATCCAGGCGACAAGGCCATCTGTATCGTGGGCGGCAAGTTTGGAGAGCGCTGGGCTGAACTGTGTGACACATACGGTGCTGAGCATGTTGACATTGAAGTGCAGTGGGGTGAAGCCGTTGATCCTGCCAGAGTGAAAGAGGCATTGGATGCTCATCCAGATGCAAAGGCTGTATTCGTCCAAGCCCATGAGACATCCACTGGTGTCAAGCATCCTCTCAAGGAGCTTGGCGAACTGGTGAAACAGCGTGAAAATACCGTGCTTGTGGTGGATGCCATAAGTGCAATGGGTGTCTATGATATCAAGACCGATGAATGGGGACTGGACCTGGTGGTTACAGGGGCACAAAAATCCCTTTCCCTGCCTCCTGGACTTGCCATGGTCAGCGTGAGCAATAAGGCCTGGCGTATGGCAGAGGAGATAAAAGGACCAAGATATTATTTCAATTTTCTCAAGGAGAGAAAGGCCATTGGGAAGCAGACTACTGCCTATACACCTGCTGTTTCTCTGATAATTGGCCTGGGTGAGGTGCTCAAGGGTTTCAGGGAGATCGGGCTGGAGAAGCTGTTCGCACATCACCGTCTTCTTTCAGGTGCTACCAGGGCGGCTGTTCAGGCCATGGGCCTGGAGGTCTTTGCCAGGACGCCTTCCGAGGCCATCACTGTTATAAAGGCCCCTGAAGGAGTTAATGGTCAGGATGTGGTGGCCATTCTCAGAGACGAGTTTGGTATTCAAATTGCCGGGGGGCAGGCCCATCTAAAAGGGAAGATCTTTCGCATCTCTCATATCGGGCATCTGAGCCAGTGGGATATGATTATTGCCATTGCTGCCATAGAGCGCGCATTGAACAGATTGGGCTTCAAGGTTGATTATGGCCAGGGTGTTGCTGCTGCCCAGGAATTTTTTGCTGCAAACCAGGGCTGATTTCTGAAATAACTTTCGAGAGGAGATGTTTTCAATATGAAGGTATTCATAACTGATCCAATTGCCCAGGACGGGATAGATATTCTCAAAGAAGCTGGCCTCGATGTAGAGGAGAGGTTGGGGCTCAGTCCTGATGAACTCAAGGAGGTTATCCATGAAGCGGATGGTCTTGTGATTCGAAGCAACACCAAGGTCACCGAGGATCTTCTGGATCATGCCAAAAGGTTAAAGGTTGTAGGGCGTGCTGGTACAGGCCTGGATAATGTGGATATCCCAGCCTGTAACAAGAGGGGGGTGGTTGTCATGAATACCCCTGGAGGCAACACCAATTCCGCTGCAGAACATGCCATTGCCATGCTCATGTCCGTGACCCGTAACATTCCACAGGCTACTGCCTCCATGAAGGCTGGCAAGTGGGAAAAGAAGAAGTTTATGGGACAGGAGGTAGCCGGAAAAATTCTTGGTATTATTGGCAGTGGTCGTATCGGAAGCATTGTGGCCCAGCTTGCCCAGGGGCTGAAGATGAAGGTGATAGCCTTTGATCCCCATATAAACCCTGAGATTGCAGAGAAGGTAGGTTTTGAGCTGGTGAGCCTGGATGATCTGCTTGCCAAGGCAGATTATATCTCCCTCCATACTCCGCTGACAGATGAAACCAGGGGGATGGTAAACAAAGAGATGATTGGCAAGATGAAGGATGGGGTCTTCATCATCAACTGCGCCAGGGGGGGGATAGTCAATGAGCAGGATCTGCACGATGCCCTGGTGTCAGGCAAGGTGGCAGGGGCTGCCTTGGATGTGTTTGAAAAGGAGCCAACAACCCTGGAGAATCCCCTGCTCTCTCTTGACAACTTCATCTGCACTCCGCATCTCGGGGCATCAACCAGAGAGGCCCAGGAGAATGTGGCAGTGGCAGTGGCAAGGCAGATAGCAGACTACCTTGTCAAGGGTGAGGTGAGAAATGCAGTCAATGTCCCGTCCGTTAGCGGTGAGACCCTGAAGAGGCTGGGGCCAGTACTCAACCTTGCCGAAAAGATGGGGGCGTTTTTGGCACACATGGTCACAAGCCATCTTGAAGAGATCAGCATAAGTTACAAGGGTGATCTTGCAGATATTGATACTGCGCCTGTTACCATATCTGTTGTCAAGAGTCTCCTTACCCCTGTTCTCAGAGAGGATGTAAATTTTGTCAATGCCCTCATTGTTGCAAAGGATCGCGGTATCAAGGTTGTGGAGTCCAAGAGCAGGACTGCTGAAGATTTTGCCAATCTGTTGGAAGTGACGGTAAAAACGGGTGTTGAGACCACAAGTTTGGCAGGTACCATCTTTGGGAAGAAGGAGCCCCGAATAGTCAGGATCAATGCCTTCAGGCTTGAGGCTGTTCCAGAGGGACACATGTTGCTCATCTACAATGAGGACAGGCCAGGGGTGATAGGCAAGATTGGGACCTGTCTCGGTGAACACGGACTGAATATCGCGCGGATGCAGGTAGGGCAGGATCCAGAGGCCCACAGAAATGTGATACTGCTCACAACTGATGAGTCCGCCAGGGAAGAGGCCCTGTCAGCCCTGAAAGAACAGGATGGAGTCAGCAACGTAATAAAGGTTGAACTATAATAAAGGTTATTTTTTTTTAAAAAAACGGTTTTTTCTTTTTAAATTAGGGGGTCTTCTTTCAGAGACCCCCATTTTTTATTGTTTTTCTATTTGACCGAGTTCTATTATCAGGTTAATACTTCCTGAAAATGAATATGTCTTCATAAAAAACTGTTTGGTTTATGGCTTAAAGGGAGTGCTTTTGTGTCGTGCAGGCATAAACCAGAACGAGAAAGGAGTGTGTCGTGGAAACAAAAGCTGTTCTTGATCTTCTTGCGAACTCTTATCTTTATGGGTGGGCAGGGGCTGCCGTCTTTTTCATCCTATTTATCCTGGCTCTCAGGCAGGCTACTGGCAAGAGCTCCGAGCTCAATGTGCTGAAAAGGGAGAAGAGAGAGCTTCAGGAGAGTCTTTCAGAGAAAGAGGCCCGGGTATCTGATCTGGAATCCCGGGTTGAAGACCTGAAGATGGAATTGGACAACAAGACCTCCCGGGTCTCAGAACTGGAGAGCCAGCTCTCTTCTCTGGAAGAAAACCTCAAGAACTGTCAGTCCAAGGTGGATACCCTTGAGGAACAGGTCCGGCAATACAAGGAGGAGAACAGCAAGCAGGCTGAGACCATACGCGACCTGGATTTTCAGCTCTCCTCTGCAAAGGACGAGATAGCAAAATATGAGAAAGAGCTGGAAGAGAAGAGAAGCGAGGTTGCTGCCCTTGCGGGCAAAGTTGAAGAGCTTGAGGGGATGCTCCAGGAGGCAAGGAGTGATCTCAATCTGGCTCTCCTCTATATAAAACTCAAGGATCTGCATGGTGAGTTCGATACCCAGTTTACCCAGAATATACTCAAGGGTATCAATACCATGAATATAACAGATATAGATCTGAGGACTGCCCAGACCATCTTTGAACAGGCCCTTAAGTCCTTCAACCAGGCCGGTCCCCCCCAGGTTTCAGAAGGGGAAGTTGAAGAAGATGAGGCAGATTCTGAAGAGATGGAAGAATAGGGATCTCTTTTTTACAAGGTCAAATTACAATGGTTTATTGAAAATGGAAGACAGGGCAATTGTGTCCTGTATCGCTTTAGTTAAACCAAGCTTATAGTTTCAGGAGGAAATCTGGCAAATGGATACTGCGGTTTACATCTTTTACGGGACCTTTGCATTTGTCTGCTCCCTAATATTTCTTCTGGCCTTTGGAGCAGGCCTCTATTCCCTCTACCTCACCAGGAGTGGTGCTGAGATCCCGCCTGAAGAGGATCGGGGGCGGTTTGGATTCCTGTATAACAGGGGAACGGGTATCTTTCTCCTCGTTGTCGGCATCCTTTTCGGCATAGTAAGCTATCGTGTTTCACCTGAAGAGGTTATGGAAAGGGCTGGACTGGTGGCTGAACACGGTGAAGACCACGGGGAACAGATGGCTGCCCATGAGCCGGAAAAGGGCGGGCATGAAGCCCCAACGGCTGAGTCGGCCAAAGAGGAGGCTAGGCCGGTAAAACCTGCCCATGTTCAGGGCCCTGTTGCACAGCTCAAACCTGCAGAACCTGCTGCCGAGCAAGTGGCAAAGCAGGTACAGCCTCAGTCGGAATCCCATGTTGCTGAGCAGCCTTTGGTGGCTGCAAGGGTAGTGATCCTGGAGACAGAGCTCGCCAGGAAAGAGAAGGAAAACAGGATGCTCCAGGAGAAGATGCAGGGTCTGAAGAGTCAACTGCAGCAGCTTCAGGAGAAGGATCGTGATGTGCAGCGCCTTCACTCAGAGATTGAATGTCTGAAGAAGGAGATTTCTGAATACTATGCAAAGCTGAAAGATGCCAATACCAAGATGGCTGCACTGGAGGCACAGCTCTCCAAAGAGAAGGAGAGGTCTGCAAGGCTGGCAGATGCTATGGCCCGGGCTCAGGCTACCATAGCAGAGTTGGAGAAGGGGAAGGATACGTCTGTTGCCCAATATATGGAGCAGCTCAAACAGGCCAATGATACCATCGCCTCTCTTCAGGAAAAGATTGCCACTCTGCACGCCAGAATCGGTGAGCTGGAAAATGAAAAGGCTGCGCTGGAGGAGGAGAAAGAGACCTTAAAGGCAGAGATGGCACAGGTGGTTGCTTCTCTTCAGAATCAGAAGCAGGCTGAAAAGCAGATCAAGGCACAGATCCATGCTATAGCCCGTGAAAAGGATATACTGAATCAGAAGCTCCTGGAAAGGATCGAGGCCAATGAGCAGTTGCAGGCCCAGATTGCAAAACTTCAGCAGCAAAACAAGGAGTTGATGCAGCAGTTGCAGGCTGTGCAGGCCAATGTCCAGGAATACCAGAACAAGCTCGATACTGTTATGCCAAGATATCAGGAGCTGGAGCAAAAGACTATGGAGCTCCAGCGCCAGGTCAACTCTCTTACAGAGGCCCTGGATCTCAAGGTGATAGAGATAACAAAGCTGAAATCCAAGGTTGATCTGCTGGAAGATCAGGCAAAGATGAAGGATCAGAAGATCAAGATGCTTGCTGACGCCAACAGCTCTCTTGAAGAGAGGATCTCCATGTTGAATGCCAAGATCAGGGCCCTTGAAACAGAGATCAAGTCCAAGGCCTCCCTGCTCAAGCAGATTGAGGAGAAGGCATCTGAAAAGAGGTATGAACTTCAGGAAAACACCGTTCATTAGTTGTTGCCATATATTTTCCTGATCTTCAAAGGGGGCTGGCCATACAGGTCAGCTCCCTTTTCTCTTTCAGGGTCAAGGAGGGAAGAGAAGTGATGATTTTCGGTATTGGTACAGACCTGGTGGAGATAGATAGGATAGACAGATGTGTTGAGAAATGGGGAGATCGTTTTCTCAAGCGGGTATTCTGTCAGCAGGAGATAGAACGATGTCTATGCACTGTAAGGCCCGCCTCATGTCTGGCAGCCAGGTTTGCAGCTAAGGAGGCCTTTGTAAAGGCCCTCGGCACCGGTTTCAGGAGCGGTATGGGGCCGGGTCAGATCTGTGTGGTACAGGATGAGCTTGGCAAGCCTGATTTTCATCTGAGAGGCCGTGTCCTCCAGGCAGTTCAAGAGCTTGCCATAACCGGATGGCACCTCTCACTCAGCCATGAAAAAGGACACGCCTTGGCAGTGGTGATTCTGATGGGGAAGTTAAATGGATAAAACCGGTTCATCTCAACTCCTGCCTTTCCAGCTTTATGAGTGTATATCTTGATCCTCCTCCAGCTCCTGTTTGAAGGCCAGTTTTACGCCTATTCTCTCCCGTTTTTCTGGTATTGTCATGTGCAGAAAATCAGTATATTTTTTTGTCTAATATGTAAGCATGCTAATAGTGTGTATTGTTTTTATACCTTAATGAGAGAGGGAAAATAGTATGGAAACTCATCAATAGCCCATCCCCAGGGGAGAGCAATTTTTTTTGGGGTCAATAATGAATGACCATTCATGGTTTTGCAGTTTTGCCGGACAGTTGTAAGGGGGCTCTTTTTTTGAAAAGGGCCCCTTTTTTTGACTTCAATGGGCTATGGAATGCATGATGAAAGGAGGTGATAGGTTGCCGGATTCAGTATGTCTGGCCATGTGACAGGAGCGCATAGCCAGGAGGGTTTGCTGACAATCTTTTCGTTTCTTTTCGGGATAATCAGGAGGGATTTTATGATCAGGAATATTATGGCCTTTGTGGCCGGGATTTTCCTTATACTTGGTTGTGCCCAGGTGATGGAAAAGAGGGCGAATGTGATAAAGCCCCCTGAAGTTTCGCCTGGTGCCAGCTACGTAGGGAGTGACACCTGTCTTGAGTGTCATGAAGATATGGCTGATGATAATCACAACGTCCATATGAAAATCGCTTCCTTTGAAGTGGTTGGAGGGTATCAGAGGGGTTGTGAATCATGTCATGGTCCAGGTTCTGTCCATGTGGATGAGGATGGGGATACCGATGCCATAATACGTTTTGGTGAAGATGGCCTGCCTGCTGAACAGGTAGCTGGTGTCTGCACCACCTGTCATGTCGTGGATGACCAGATGAACTGGCCAGGATCAGCACATGCCGATCACGATGTGTCATGCACGGTGTGCCACCAGGTTCATAACAATGTCAACAAGACCTTGCTGGCCAAAGGGAGAGAGATGGATCTCTGTGCCGAATGCCATGCAGATGTAAATTCCCAGATGTATATGATGTCGCGTCATCCTGTTAAGGATGGCAAGATGGACTGCTCAGACTGCCACAACCCCCACGGAAGCGGCAGCCTTGATTCAGGCATGCTCAGGACAGATGAGCGCGTAAACGACCTGTGTCTCAAGTGCCATACCCGTTACCAGGGGCCCTTTGTGTATGAGCATGATCCAGTGGTGGAAAACTGCCTCTACTGCCATGACCCGCACGGCACCGTGGCCAACAACCTGCTCCAGCAGCAGGAGCCGTTCCTGTGCCTCCAGTGCCATGAGGCCCACTTCCATGCAGGAAGGGCATCCAACAGTTTGCAGCCTGCAAATGTTCCCAGAGGCGATCCATATGTTGCTGGCAGACAGGTGATGCCAACAGAGTTTGGTTTCCAGAAGTCTTTTCTGACCAAGTGTACACAGTGTCATCAGAATGTACATGGCTCTGACTACACCTCACAATCCATCTCCAGCGGTCATGGATTGACCAGGTAGTCAAGGAGGGAATGATTATGATCAAGATTAAACCGATTTTAATAATGACCATTTTTCTCACGGTCTTTGCCGGGGGTATATCTGTTCAGGCAGCCGAGGAGGAAAAATGGTATTCAGGCAGCATTGAAATAGGTGGAAATGCAGCCCTGGACGAACTCAAACGGAGCGAAAGTGGTGCCAAGGGAGGGGCTGAATACAACTCCATCATAGACAAGGAGTGGAGTTCCAGGATTGGAGGAACCCTTTTTTTTGACCGCAACGACATCACTTTTCAGGGCAGTGGTCTGTATCTCAGCGGTGATGACCAGGAATATGGAGGTTCTCTATCTCTTGGCCGGGTTCTTATTTACAGGAGCGAATACAACCGGTTTATTCACAGGCTCGACCATGATTACATGGAGAACTTAGAGGCTCACATATTCCCTGATCTCGATGGTGATGGGCTTGCCGGTGGCAACTGGGCTAGTGAGGTAACCCTGCCGGACGATAACGGTGTAGATGGTGCTACTACTGTTGGAGCAGCCAATGTGTATTCCACTGACCTGGATCCCAATGAGCAGTACAAGGTTATCAGGTCCCTTTGGGAAAACCATGTGAAGCTGAACATCCCGCAGATCCCTGAATTGAAGTTCACAATCAACCACCGGTTTGAGGAGAGAAAGGGCCACAAGCAGGTGATGAGCAACAGCAAGTGTCTCTCATGCCATGTTGTCAGCATGGGCAAGAAGATCCATGAAAAGACAAATGATTTTTCACCAAAGGTATCTCTTCGCCTGGGAACTGTTGCCCTGGAGTATTCCTACATGCATAGGGAATTCGATGTGAATGACGATGATGTTACCTTCCTCACCAATGATCTCGGAAGGGGATGGGCACCGGAACGGGTGCAGTATGGCCGCTATGGAGAAGATAACACTGGTGGCGCTTCTTATTATGAAGAGGTCCCCTTCAGTCGTACCCCGGATTCCACCAAGGATACCCACAAGGCCAAGATTCGCTGGGATATAAACGGCAGCAACACTGTAGTGGCTTCCTATATCTACTCCAAGAGCACCAACGAAGCAGTGGATCGTGAATATGACATAATCAGCGGTTACTATGGAGAAGATATTGAACTGGACAGTCATCTGGCCCAGATCAAGTGGAGCAGCAGGTTGTCCAGGGCCATCTCCTTCAATCTGTATGGGAAGTATCACCATCTGGACAATGATGAACCTTTTATTGACAAAAGAGATCAGATCAGTCAGTTGACACCTGCTCAACTGGCCCTTTATGAAGATTATGTTTACTGGGAAGATGAGTACCGGCGAAAGTCAGGTTATGATAGCGACAAGTACCTGGCTGGTGCCAATCTTACCTGGAAGGTCCTCAGGGATTTGAAGCTCCGTTTTGGGTATGAGTTCAAGCATGAGGAGCGGGACAACTACGAGTACCATAATGTGCCAGAGGATACCACGGAACATATCCTGGAGGCCAGCGCAGACTGGAGGGTCAACAGGCATTTCAAGCTGGATGGAGGTTTGGAGCTGGAGTTTATAGATGACCAGTATGCTGCAATCAAAGGCACCTGTCCTCCATGGGGCTCCTTTGACAGATATGGCAGCCCTGGAGCGCTTGTTGATCGATTTGACCCTGCCAGGGCGTATGAGCAGCCTATTTACAGTGCCCGTGTTGCTGAGAGGAGTAACCTCCCCAATTTCGTTTTTCAGCCCAGGATCAAGGGGCACTGGCACATATCCCCCAGTCTCAACAGCAGTTTTCATCTGAAATACCGTTACGCAGAAAACGATGACCTTGGGGGAAGGGATTGGCAGCAGGATCAGGTGGTGGCAGGGCTTAACCTGGTCTATACTCCCATGGAAAAGTTGACTCTTTCAGCTGGCTATACCTACTTCTACGATAAGTATGAATCCCAATTCTGTATAGCCATCTACGATGGCTGAGGCAATCTGATCACTACGAACCGGTACGGTTCGGAAAGTACGGATATGGATTACAGGACTGAGGCTCATACTATCCTGACCAGCATAAGCTACAACATTCTGCCTAACTGGAGCATAAGTTCTGATCTGGCCTACACCATGGGGCGGGGAGACATCACCAATTTTGATGACTTCAATTCACACCGTTATGATGATGCAAAACTGGACCTGGATGTCTCTTCGGTTAATCCCAATATGCCCTATCTATATGATGCGGCATATACCAACCAGATGGACTCCTATTCGGACCTGGACTACGAACAGCTGGATTTCAATCTCAGTACCAGCTATATCATGGACAACGGGATCGGTCTCCATTTCAATTATACCCTGTTCTATTTTGACGATCAGGATCCATATGTCTATGGAGATCAGGGGAATACCGTTCATGTGCTTAGCGGATTCCTGAGTTACCGGTTTTAACTGGTTTCTGCCGGGTTATTGATCAGCCTGGCAGCCGGAAAATATAGAGGGGGCTTGTAGCCCCCTTTTTTTCACCTTTCAACATGGAGCTTATCTCGTGCAGCAGGAAGCAGGAGATCAGGTATTTGCAGGGCCAGACCTGGTTGCAGACTGTCTGGAGAGCACTGGCTCCTGGAACTATCCATGATCTGCAAGGAACAGAATATCCCCTTGGTTCACTGGGCCGTACACCAATAGTATGACCAGGTAGGTATTCAGCCAGCAGGCGGCTCCATTGTTGAGGAACGATATAGCCGCACTGCACATGATCCGGTTGGTTCTCCTTCTGTAATGGTGTGTACGTAAGCAGTTGTGGCATCCATCCAGGTTGCTGAGATCTGCAAGATATTGTTGGATATTGATTCGCCCCAGAACGATAGTTGGATGAGTATTGATCTGCGCCGGCTGTCCTTTGAGATCATTGCATGGGATCGATTTCTGCAGGGCTGTTTTTTCTTTTTGCAAAACTATCTGTTACTACCCGTAATGTCAGGATAGAAACTCTCTCTTTGTCCTTTGGCTGTACCAAGTGGACTTGACCATGTCTATCGCTCCTTCTATAGTCCAAGGGAATAAAAAGGAGCATTCAACATCATGAAATTTTTGCGACTATCAGAAATTCCCCGGCTTGCTGAGATATCGCTTCTTTTCTCGTTTCTCATCTTGTTGTCCCTTTTTGGTTGTGCTGTATCCGGTGGTGGCAACAGTACCATCACCAAGCAGGAAGAGGCCGCTCAATCCAGCAGTTCTGCACAGGAACAGAGAGAGCCTGAGTCTGCACAGGTTAAACAGGAGCGTCTCGCCAGCCTGGATGATGAGGCGGTTGCCAACCCCTCCTGGGCGGTCAACAGTGATTATTTCAGAAAGACCCAGCAGAAAGGTGCCAAGATCAGGCTGTTTGGAAACTCCAAGCGGGAGAGGGAATTGGAAGAGCGTCTGGCAAAGCTGGAGGCAAGGCTTCAGGGGCTTCCGGACCGTGCCACAGATGCCCATGGGCTGCCGGTGCTCAGAAGAAAGGTGGTCCTGATGTCCCTGCTGGGAGATCTTGGATTGGATGTTCTCTCTCTTCTGCCTGCTGCCCTGAGGCGTACCGATGGTATCGTTCCTGTGGATTCTGCTCATCTCGCTATGCTTCTGCAGGAGAAGGGGTATTCCGTCAGTGATCTGGCCTCTGCCAGGGTGAGGCAGGAGATAGCGGCCATTGCCGGTGTTCATGCCTATCTCCTGGTCTATTTCCCTGAAGGTATAGTTCCTGTTCAGGGGCAGGAGTCGGCAATGCGTCTCGATGTTATCCATGCGACGGAAAACGTAT
>JALSKY010000201.1 GCA_026988585.1 Deltaproteobacteria bacterium | reverse complement strand
CTGGCAGGCCCTTGTAGATGGCATAACTTATAAGCTGTTCAAGTCAGAACAGAAAAAAGAAAAAGGTGAAGGCGAAGGGTAGGCCTGAGAAACAATGAGAGCTGCAACAGGATACTTTCTGGATTGTTTCCTGTTTATTGCCTTGATTGTGTTGCTTTTTCTGATTTTCAGCCTGGTTTCACCGGCTGGGTCTCCTTTTACAGGAACCGCTGATCTCAACCATGTTGTGCCTCCGCCAGGTATTTTGGGCTGTTTTTGTGGCAAGCCAATGGATATAAACAGCGCTACAATACAGGATCTGGATCTTCTCCCTGGCATCGGGCCTGTCACGGCCATTCGGCTCAGAAATGCGATTTCACAGAAAGGCGGAGTGATATCCCTGTCCGAGCTGGAATGGCTTCCATGGACAGAGGGGATTCCCCAGGCAGATCTGCTGAAATGCTATTTCTATTGAGCATTCAATAATTCAGGATAATCATATCGGATGGTGGCCCTAAATTGATGGAAGTTTTTCTCCTGATTTGTTATCCTGATAAAAAATAAGGATGGTAAAGATATGAGCAGTAACAATGGAGCAAAGATCCTTGCCATGGCAGGCAAGGGGGGGACTGGCAAGACAACTCTCACAGCATTGCTGATTAAATATCTGACTTCCATGAATCTGACACCGGTTTTGGCAGTAGACGCCGATGCCAATGCAAACCTGAATGAACTTCTTGGCCTTGATGTAGATGTAACCCTTGGGGAGATCAGGGATCGTATGAAGACAGAGACACCCCAGGGAATGACAAAGAATGAATTCATGGAGTTTCATATCAATCAGGCCATAATAGAGGCCAGCGGATTTGATCTGCTGGTAATGGGGCAGCCTGAAGGGCCTGGATGTTACTGTATGGCCAACTCTATCCTGGCTGAAGTCATGGCCAAGCTGGCAAGAAACTATCGTTATCTCCTTGTGGATAACGAGGCAGGCATGGAACATCTGAGTCGGTTGAACTTGAGAAAGATCGATACGCTGTTTGTGGTCTCAGATCCTTCAGCCCGGGGGATTCTTACTGCAGCAAGGATAGCAGAACTCACCAAGGCCCTTGCTGTCCAGGTGCAACAGAAGGTACTGGTGGTGAACAGGGTGCCTCAGCCGGTGCCAGAGTCCCTTGACAACCATGTAAAGGATGCAGTTTCGAAAACAGATCTTCTTTTCGGCGGATATGTGGCAGCAAGTCAGGAAATTTTTGATACCGAGATGGCCCAGGGATCTTTGTTGGAACTCCCAGAGAATACACCGGCAGTTCAACAAGCCTTTAAGATATTTGATAAGTTCATAGGGTCTGGCCAGTAATTCAGGTTGTACAATCGGCTCTCTTTTCTAAGGTGGTCAGGGCAGTCCTGGCAGTCCTGAACCGCCTTTTTTCCGTCTCTGTCTCCATCTGGTGGATGAGTTTGTAAGCGATGTAATATTTATAGATATTGGCAACATATCGTACGGGCTCCCTGCCCACTATCCTCAAGGCTGCATATTCAACATTCTGAAACCATTTGTTGGGATCCAGTCCCATCTTCTTCGCCTTTTCCCTCATGCGCATCACAGCGCCTGGTCCAGCATTGTATGCTGCCCAAGAAAATGCCAGCCTGTCTTCAGGGGAGATGCCAGGATCGGAAAAATACCGATCTCTTAGAAAGGCAAGATATTTGACGCCGGCATGGATATTGTTTTCCACCCTGTAAATGTTTCCTATCTTGACGTTGGGATCCGATGCCGTGGAGGGCATAACCTGCATCACGCCTACGGCACCCTTTGGACTCCGTTTTTTGGGATCAAATCTGGATTCCTGATAGGCCTGGGCTGCAATTGCCAGATAGTCGAATCCATATCTCTCACCATATTTCTTGAAGATGGGAACAAATCGGCTGAATTTGGCCTGCTCCTGTTGTGTAAAGGGGTTTTTTATCCACTTGGTGTTTTCATAATAGCGTTTTAGCATCAGATTGCCAAAAAGTGTCCCTTTGCTCATCCTGGCATGAAAGGCCTGCAGGCTTTTGAGAAGTTCAGGGTTAGCCTTACGGACACCCCATCCCACATCTCCCTGGCTGTGTAGCTTGAGCTCATCCCTTACCACGATATTTGGCAGTACCTGTTTCCAGAGTTTTGCCTTTATGTGGTCTGCGACTGTGATCTTGACTACGCCTGCATTTACCATTTCCAGAATATCTTCTGTAGAGAGATTGGGATCGGAACGTTTGATAAACACAGGCAACCTGCCGTGAGAGAGGAGCATCCGGTTGAGATCCATTACATGCTCTATGTAGCTGCTCTGTTTCAGGAGATATAGAGAGTGTCCGGAAAGATCCGGAAGAGAATTTATTTCCTCGGCATCCTTTGAAAACACCAGGAGTTCATCCATCTTGAGTCCCTGCCACTTGGCAAAGGCCACCTTCTTCTCCCGCTTAGGCGTCACCGTCAAGAAGGCTGCTGCAATGTCCCCTTTCCCTGCCAGGAGATCCGGTATCATCCGGTCAAAAGGGACTGGTATGAAGATGATATGGATCTTTTTTTCCCCTTTCCTGAGACCTCTGTTCAGGAATTTTTCATATTCCTTGAGATATTCCGCCTGAAACCCCATGGGGCGGCCCCTGTCTATAAAGAACTCGGTCTTGTTGAAGGTTACCAGAGCCCTGATAAATCCACGGCGTTTCATCTCCGGGAGATCTCCAGTGCTCGCTGAAAAGATGGATGGAGCAAGCTTCTCAAGTTCGCTGGCATTCTCTGCTGCCCAACTATGGGATATTGTGAGGAAAAAAGTGGCAAGTATCAGTAAGACAGGCAGTAAAAGATGAGAGATACCTGTTCCTACATGAAGAGCCCTGACTATTCCAGTTAAAAAAATCATCCCTGCGAATCTTTCCCTTTTGCAAATTCTTCCAGACATTTTTTGCAGCAGAAATAGTAGATTTTGCCGTTTTGGAAGTAGGTGAGGGCCTCCATCCTGGGCACATAGGTGCCACAAACAGGATCCTTTACCAGCTCATCCGTTATTGGAGGCCTGGCCCTGGCAGCTCCCTGTTTTCCTGGCTGATACTGACCAGAAGGATTGAACTTGCTGAGTACCGCCTTTTTTATAAGGCGATATAAGATGTAGAGAAGTACGGCAAGGACGATATATTTCATGATCTAAACATTTATGTATAAAATGGTAAAAAGGTCAAGGGAAAGACCCCCTTCTCAAAATTTTCTGCCTGGGAACCTAGCAGATATCCCGTTGAGTTCTTTTTTGTCCAGCTTTTTTAAGAGTCCTGCGACACTGTCACTCAACTGGCTTATATATGTATCGGCAGCAATTTCTGCCCAAGGGATCAGAACGAATCCCCTCTTATGGAGACGGGGATGAGGGAGTTCCAAAAAAGGAGGGGTATCTTTGTCTTCATGGTTGCTTTCCCCTCCATCTGCATTGGATATCTTCGAGCCTCTGGTTATGTTTCTATACGGTTCTGGAGAGTCCTCCTGAGTATCCTCATGGATGAAGAGCAGGTCCAGATCTATGGTGCGGTCCATGCCTGCCCTCCTGTCCCGTCCCAATGCCTTTTCTATGAGCAGTAGCTGCTTCAGGAGCCATGCAGCTGTGGTATCTGAGGAAAGCTTCACGGCCAGGACACCATTGAGGAAGAGGTTGCTGCTCTGGAAACCTACAGGCCGGGTTTCGTAGAGGGAGGATATCTGATTGAGAGTGATCCCTGGAAGGCTGCCTATGGCCTGGACAGCCCTCTGGATGTTGGCCTCTCTGTCTCCAAGGTTTGAGCCAAGACCAATATAGGCAGTTCTCTCACTGCGTGGTTCCTGGAGATTGTTCAAGGGGCAGCTCCAGTATCAGGCTATGCAGTACTCGATGCGCCTTGTTGTTGCATGGTCAACTTTGAAGGTTTTGATTGTTCAGAGTAACCATCAACTACTGCACAGACCTGTCTTTTCAGATAGCCTTTTTGAGACGTTCAACCACCTCTTGCAGTCTTTCAGTAGGGACAGTAAGGGCCATGCGGAAATATCCCTCTCCTGGTTCCCCAAAACCATTCCCTGGTGTACATACCAGCCCGGCCTTTTCCAGGGCCATGGAACAGAAATCAGCAGATGTATAGCCCTCTGGCACCTTTGCCCATACATAGAAGGTGGCTTTGGGAATGGGTGCTTCCAGACCAATGGATCTGAGGCCGGACACCAGTGTGTCCCTTCTCTCCTGATAAATAGTCTGCATATCCTGAACACAGCTCTGATCACTGTCAAGGGCAGCTATGGCAGCCTCCTGGATCGCCTCGAACTGGCCTGAATCCACATTGGATTTCACCTGTTTCATGGCAGAGATAATTTCACTGTTGCCTACCACGAAACCGATGCGCCAACCGGTCATGTTATAGGTTTTTGATAAGGAGTGGAACTCCACTCCGATCTCCTTGGCTCCAGGAAACTCCAAAAAACTTGGGGCCTTGTAGCCGTCATTGGTCATTTCGCTGTATGCAGCATCATGACAGACGATAATCTCATACTCTTTGGCAAACTCTATTAGCTTGGTGAAAAAGCCTTCAGGAGCACAGGCTGCAGTAGGATTGTTTGGATAGTTCAGCCAGATGATCTTGGCTCTGCGGGCTACGTCAGGCGGGATCGCATCGAGATCAGGGAGAAAATCGTTCTCTTGGGTGAGCGGCATATACCAGGTGGTTCCGCCGGCAAACAGAGTACCTATATGATAGACCGGATATCCTGGTGTTGGCACCAGCACTATATCCTCAGGGTCATTGAGATAGGCAAGGGGAAAATGGGCTATGGCCTCTTTCGAGCCAATGATGCAGCATACTTCAGAGCTAGGATCCAGCTCCACTCCGAATCTCTTCTTGCAGAAACCTGCTGCTGACTCTCTGAAACGCGCCATTCCCTGGGATGATGGATATCGATGATAAGCAGGGTTTTTTATGGCCTTTGCCATTGCATCAACAATGAAATCAGGAGTAGGCAGATCAGGATCACCAATGCCGAGATCTATCACATCCACTCCCTTGGCTACTGCTTCCGCCTTTTTGCGGTCCAGTTCAACGAACAGATATGGAGGCAGCTTCTTAAGTCTCTCGCTCTTTTCAAAAATCATGGAGATACTCCTCTTCAATTCTCTTTTCTCTGGGTTAGGTCCTCTTATGTTACAGGATTGGCAAGAGTGCCGATCCCCGATATCTCAACAGTAATCCTGTCGCCAGGGTTCAACTGGCCCACTCCTGCAGGGGTTCCTGTCAGTATCAGATCACCAGGCTCCAGGGTCATTATGGAGGATATGAATGCAATGAGTTCCGGTATCCCGTGTATAAGCTGTGCCGTGGAGGAAGACTGTCTAAGTTCATGGTTCAGATACGACTTTATCTCGAGGCTGGAATGATCGGCCTCTGTCTCTATCCAAGGACCTATGGGACAGAATGTGTCAAAGGATTTTGATCTGGTGAACTGCAGATCCTTTTTCTGCAGATCCCTGGCTGTCACATCGTTGGCACAGGTATATCCCAATATATAATCCGTGGCCTGTTCTTCTCTAACATCTTTTGACCTTTTGCCTATTACTACTGCCAGCTCTGCCTCATATTCCACCTGGCTGCTTGCCTTTGGACAGACAATCGCCTCTTCATGGGCGATGATAGCTGATGGTGGTTTGAGAAATATCAGAGGCTCATCAGGCAGAGGCATCCCCAGTTCCTCTGCATGGTCCCTGTAATTGAGACCTACACAAACGATTTTGGATGGGGCAACCGGTGGCAACAGGGTTATCTCTTCTATGGGATACTGTTCGCTTGTGCCTACAATCATTCCTTCAAAGGGGCTGGCAACTATGACCCTGACATAGCTCTCTCTCCATAGCCCCCACATAGGTGGTTTGTTTTTCAGGGAAAAGCGTACGATTTTCATTTTCAGATTCCAAGGACATCCTGCATGGAATATAGCCCGGGACCTTTGCCGGCAACCCACTTTGCAGCCCTGACAGCCCCTCTGGCAAATGTATCGCGGCTGGAGGCCTTGTGGGTGATCTCTACTCTTTCTCCAATGCCGGCAAACATGACCGTGTGTTCACCGACGATATCCCCGCCCCTAAGGGTTTGGATGCCGATCTCCTTACCGCTGCGTTCACCTATTATGCCATGACGCTCATAGACTGCTACCTTGTCGAAATCTCTTCCAAGGGCCTGAGCAACCACTCTGCCGAGTTGCAGGGCAGTGCCGCTGGGGGCGTCCTTTTTCATCCTGTGGTGGGCTTCCACTATCTCTACATCGTAATCGTCCCCGAGCACAGTGGCAGTTATCTCCAGTAGTTTGTAGAGCAGATTGACACCCACACTCATGTTAGGGGCCAGCACACAGGGGAAAGAGTGGGACAGTTCTTCTATACGGGCCTTTTCTTCCTGAGAGAAACCGGTGGTGCCAATGACCATGGATCTTCCGGCTGAGGCTGCCCGTTCTGCATGTTTAACTGCAGCCTGGTGAAAAGTGAAATCTATGATCACGTCACCCTTGTCGATCACCTGATCCAATGAGCCGTTTATCTCCACTCCGATATGGCCTATTCCAGCTACTTCTCCCGCATCCTTGCCTACCGCCGGGCTGTCCGGGCGTTCAAAGGCAGCGGAAAGCTCTATGCCATCAGCCTCCTTGATCATGGCGATAATCCGTCCTCCCATTCGACCGCCAGCACCTGCTACGATTGCCTTTACCATGGTTAAGAATCCCCTGTTTCTATATCAGCTTGTAATCTTTAAGAATGTTGGCCAAGTTCTCCTTGCCGTCATCACTCATTGCATAGAGAGGCATCCTGACCTCATCAGATTCTATTCGGCCCATCATCTTGAGAGCTGCCTTGGCAGGGACTGGATTGGTGTCCATGAACATTGCAGCAAACATGGGTGAAAGTTTGTGATGGAGTTTATTGGCCTTTTCAATTTCTCCCTTGAAAAAGGCGTTCATCATGTTGGCCATCTGTTTGGGCATCACATTGGATGTTACTGATATTACACCTTTTCCTCCCACTGCCATAGTAGGGAATGCGGTGAAGTCATCTCCGGAAAGAAGAATGAAGTTTTTAGGACAGAGTCTTATCACATCCGAGACCTGTTTGAGGCTGCCTGTAGCCTCCTTTATCCCGATTACCCAGCGGTTTTTGGCACATCTTGCAACTGTTTCAGGGAGCATGTTCACACCTGTTCGGCTGGGTACATTGTAAAGGATCATTGGGAATTTGCACTCCCTGGCTACTGTTTCGAAGTGGTGAAAAAGTCCTTCCTGGCTCGGCTTGTTGTAATATGGGGTGATTACCAGGGCAGCGTCTGCTCCAGCCTTTTTGGCATGTTTGGTCAGGAAGATGGTCTCCTCCGTGGAGTTGGAACCGGTTCCTGCAATGACCGGAACGCGCCCATTCACATGGTCAACGGTCAGCTCCACAACCCTCATGTGTTCTTCATGGCTCAGGGTTGCTGATTCACCTGTGGTTCCGCAGGGCACTATGCAATGGGTTCCACTCTTGATATGCCAGTCAATCAGCGCCTTAAGCCCATCTTCATCTACCTTGCCATCCTTGAATGGCGTTACAATGGCAACAATAGCCCCTTTGATCTCTTTCTTCTCCTGCTTGCCCTTCTTGGTACTGCACCCCTTTTTCCTGCATGCCATGAGATTACCCTCTCCTTGTTAAGTTGATTATTTCCTTTAACTGGTTACTTAGTGATAATTATATTTTTTCCGTGAGTAGTCAAATTTTCTGTATGGCCTGATAACTGTTCAGTAACCATCTCCTGTGTTGAAACTCCTTTTTCCTGTTAGTCATGACTTTTTGTGCTTTGCATGGCACTGTTTTGTGAGTTGTTCTGCATTCTCTATGGCCCTGGCAACCCCTCCGGGATCTCCTGATTTCAGGGCTGTGATGGCACTCTTCATGGATGAAGCGCATTCAGTCCAGTCATCCTTCCACTGCGGATCTGCCATCTGACCATACTGGTTTATCAGGTCATAGAACCGCGCTGCATTATCCGGCGGGAATGCTTTGTTGCTCTGGGCGCAATCCTTTATCTCCTGCCACAGCCCCTTGATGGCCTTTTTCACCTTTCTGGCCTTGTATGGCCGTTTCTTCCTGCTGTTACTATTCCTGGTCCCATTTTTGCGTCCTTCAGGCCTCTTTCCCGTTCTGTTTACGGATGGGCGTGCACCCTCCTTTTTGCCATGTTTTTTATCGGGACCAAAGGCAGAGAACCGGGTTTCCAGGGATTCTATCCTGCCCTGGACAGGGATATTTATCTCTATTTCCGAGGAGAATCGATCCTTATCCACCTTGTGTTTCCATTTGATGACCCCCTGATCTGCCAGGAGGATTTCATGTTCTAAGGTGCCTATGTCGCCGTCTGCAATAAGGCCCGCTAACTTGGTGAGCTCCTGTGCAATACGCTCTCTCTGCAGTTTTTCTTCTCCCTTTTCTTTATATTTCATCTTGATACCCGTTTTTAATATCCTAATGAATGGACTCTCTGATTTTGATAGACAGATCTCTGGTCAGGGCAAGTGCCTTCTCTGCAAGCTCAAGTGGCAGAAGGCCTGTGCCGCAACTGGGGGTTATGATCGCTTGCGACCTCAGGAGTGTCATATCCATCTGAAGTTGTGATGTCTGTTCCTTCCAAATGCTGAAAAGGTGTTGAATATCTTCATCTGCCAGCCTTTTCTGATCCAGAGTCGGTACTATCCCCCAGGCGAGCACTCCGCCCCTGTTCAGGAACTTTTCCAGGTCATGCCTGTAAAGAATGAGTTTGTCAAAAAAGCTGTAGGAATCAAAGCTCAGTATATCAACACCTGAGTCCAACACCAGAGGCCAATCGGTGTTGGCGCATACATGGATTCCGCAGATGCCGCCGGAACCCCTTACTGTCTCTACTGTTTCTGAGAGCAGATCAGTGGCGTCCTGCCGGGTGATTCCGACCATGGCAGAGGATCCGAACCCTGCCAGGGCCGGCTCATCCATAAACAGTATGGCCCTTTCTGTAAATTTTTTCATCTCTTCGACCTGATATCTCGCCTTGAGTGCCATAGCCTTGACCACGGCGTCTCTCAGCATCGGATTGAAGAATGCCAGTTTGCCTTCCTGATCCTTGATGCCGGTAAGCATTGTGAAGGGGCCCGTAACCTGGCCTTTCAGGGCAAAAAAACTGCCTTGTTTCTCTCTGGCCATTTTGAGGAATTCCAGGAAGCCCCTTTCCGTCTCCGGGGAAAAGGAGAACCTTGATCCTTCAAGGGGGGCACCGCCATCTGTAACAGCCATGTAATCCTCGAAAAAGGATAGAAGATCTGCCTCAAACTCAGTTGATTGCGTATCGAAATAGAGTTTTCCGTTATCGGCCTTTATTCCGGGAAGCCCGGGAACGAACTGTGTCAGCAGCTGTTCCTCTGGATAGCAGGGAAGTTGGGCCCATAAAGGGATATCACTCATATATTCAAAGATCATCTCTGTTGCCGCCCTGTGATCTTTAAGTGGCAGACTGCCTATCAGGGTTGCCCTGGCTTCTGGTCTAAACATTCCGGTCTGATCTCCTTCCTGTAAATGGAATAGTATCTCTTCTGCTTATTGAAACCTCTGTCAGTTCTGCAGGCCTGCAAGTATGACCATGTCTATGGTTGATGTCCGGACAAATGACAGTGGATTACCTGCTATTCCCCTGCAACCCGGTTTATAAAAGCTATACTGAACTGTTCAATATGGTGTTCCGGCCGAGGACGTATCACGATCTCCTTGGATATATCCCTCTCTATCATCTCCACAAATGATGACTCCTCCTTCAGCAGCATCTCCCCTATCTTTGGGTGTACATCTATCAGAACGGTGTCTGTCGGATAGGCAGGGGCATCTCTCTTTATCTTCCTGAATATCTCATAACAGATGGTCTGTCTCGATTTCAGGAATCCAGATCCGTCACAGTAGAAACATCTGTCAGTGAGCAGCCTCTTTATGTTTTCCCTGTTCCGTTTCCTGGTCATCTGGATCAGGCCCAACTCCGACATCCTGAGGATGTTGGTCTTGCACTTGTCCCGCTTCAAGGCCTCTTTGAGGGTATAAAATACCTCGTCTCTGCTGGAAGCGTCAGCCATATCTATGAAATCTATGATGATGAGCCCTCCGATATTTCGCAGCCTAAGCTGATATGCGATCTCCTTGGCAGCCTCGAGGTTGGTTTTGAGTATGGTCTCTTCCAGGTTTCTCTTGCCAGTATATTTCCCGGTGTTCACATCTATTGCGGTAAGGGCCTCCGTCCCTTCGATCACTATATATCCGCCGGACTTCAGCCACACCTTTTTTCCAAGGGCCCTTGACATCTCTATCTCGATCCCAAAGGCATCAAAGATCGGCTGTGGTTCCGTATATAGTTCAACATTGGGTCTGAGGTTGGCTGCAAAGGCCTCGATGAATTCGAGTATCCTCTCATAGGCGTCCCTGGAGTCCACAACGAGACGCTGAACATCACCAGAAAACAGGTCTCTGACCGCTCTGAGGGTTATATCCAGATCTTCATAAACCAGGCTGGGAATAGGCAGGTTTGCTCCCTTCTGCTGGATGTTTTCCCAGAGTGCCCTGAGAAAATCCATCTCGGCCTGAAGATGTTCCCTGGAAATCCCCTCGCTGGCTGTTCTGGCAATGAAGCCCATGCCCTTGGGGCGCATCTCTTCAATCAGGGCTTTGAGTCGGTTCCTTTCCTGTTCATCCTCAATCCGTCTGGATATGCCAACGTGATTCATTGTGGGCATGAGGACCAGATTTCTTCCTGGCAGTGAGATGTGAGAAGTGACCCTGGCACCCTTGCTGCCAAGGGGTTCCTTGGAGACCTGTACGAGTATCTCCTGACCTTCATGCAGGAGATCTTCTATCCGGAACGGAGGAGGAGTATAGTGGAGAGACTCCGGCTCTTCATCACCGTTGGCCTGAAGGACATGGTCCTCTGGCTCCTCCTCATTGGAATCGGTGCGCCCAAGCATCAGCTCAAACTCTGACAGGTGATCATAAACATCTGTAACATAGAGAAAAGCAGTTCTTTCCAGACCGATCTCCACAAAGGCAGCCTGCATTCCCGGCAACACCCTTGCCACCCGTCCTTTATAGATATTACCCACATGGCCAGGACGTTTAGGACGCTCAACGTGAAACTCCACTGCAGTTCCGTTTTCAAGAAGGGCTACCCTTGTTTCCCAGGGAGCCACATTTATGATCAGTTCCGCACTCATGGGGCATAGAATAAAAGGGAGTAACACAAAGCACAAGGGGGTGAAATATGCAAAAAGGTAATGGATCATTGGATCTGGTTGCTGGACGTTAATCCGTTGCGGTCCGTTCAGACTATGATAAATTTTCAGATGTCTGTTGACACAAGGTGCCTTTACTCAGAACCCTTGAATGACGAGGCACTGAAAATTTCCATGAGGACCTGGGGGATTAGATGAGAGCGGTTTGGCAGAGGGTTTCAGAGGCAGAGGTTATTGTGAATGGAGATGTTGTAGGCAGCATAGGGAATGGAGCCCTGGTCCTGCTCGGGGTAACTGTGTCGGATACGGATAGGGATGTGCGCTATATTGCGGATAAATGTGCAAACCTGAGGGTATTTCCTGATGATTCAGGAAAAATGAATCTGTCACTCCGGGATATAGGGGGCAGTATCCTGCTGGTATCCCAGTTTACCCTTTATGGGGATTGCAGAAGGGGCAGGAGGCCTTCATTTACAGATGCTGCCCCGCCGGAGCAGGCCAGGGGGCTCTACCTGCAGGTGGCAGAATCCATAAGACAAATGGGAATAACTGTTGAGACAGGCGTCTTTCAGGCTGATATGGAGGTTCATCTGGTGAATCAGGGGCCTGTTACATTATTGCTGGACAGCAGCAAGCAGTTTTAGGAAATCGCTACCGGCCAGCTGCCTGTAAGCCTCATAGACAACGATGCCTGCAGCAGTGGACAGGTTCAG
>JALSKY010000200.1 GCA_026988585.1 Deltaproteobacteria bacterium | reverse complement strand
ACATGGAGATCTCCAAAGATATGGGGATGTCTCCTGATCATCTTTTCCCTTATTGAGATGAGTGCCCGGGAGAGCTGAAAATCCCCTGCAGATTCATACATGTGGGCCAGGAAGAGGAGCAGAAAGAGAAGATCCCCAAGTTCCTCCATGACCTCGGCAGGATTGCCTCCATCTATGGCATCGATCAGTTCATACCCTTCTTCGATAATATACTTTCTGATGGATTCCGGGGTCTGTTCCCTGTCCCAGGGACAGCCGTCAGGCGCAGTCAGTCTTTCTATTATTTCCATGAGATCTTTCAACAGTGCCTGACATACTGAGACCTCTTTTTGAGGGCTGTTATTCATTTCCATTTATCTGTTCATCTCCTATTCCTATCCTAAACATTTCGAAGAGGTATTTTTTTCAATTGACGAGGGCCTACTTCATGGGACCGCTCATGAACATGCCTGCCGCATTATTCACAGCACATGGCGTTCAATAACCGGCACTACAACATCAAGGGTTGGAATATATATAAACAATCACGTTTTTGCACAGTGTGAACTATTGAATATACAGATCCAGGACAACTATCAAGTTAAGAGAGCCCTGGTAGAATATGACACTGCGTGGAAAAAAGCAAAGATTAGCAGTGGACAGGGGTTTTCATGTGATTATTGTAATTTTTGCACTGATGAATAGCCGGATTACAACAGGCTTTCAGGGTGTTGTATCACCAATTTCCAACAAATACCATTACCCATATCAAGGAGAGGAGAAATCATATGATAGTTACCAAAAAACATGCACATCTGATAGTAGAACTGATGCAGAAGTGGCAGGATGGAGCCCCTTTAGACAAGGTGATAGATAAGCTCACTGAGGATGATCTGGAACAGCTGTTTCAATTGGAACTGGCTGGTCTGGTGCAGGAAGAAGATGACCGTTTCGTGCTGACCAGAGCTGGTCATCTCATAGGAGAGGCCCTGGTAGAGTGTCAGGAGAGCACCGGTGAAAATAGAGACTGGGATGAGAGTTTCAAGTTTATCGGCTCGGAAGTAATATCCATGATTGAAATCGCCAGGATAGCCCAGGGTGAATTGAGCCATGCGCCAGAACTGATGAAGGAACTTGAAAGAAGGGGCTTTGCAAAGGATGGCAGGCTGAACACTGTGGCAGAGTCGGTTCTTACCGCATATGACTTGGCTGAGCCATCCATCTTCATCAGTACCGTTCTTGCTGAGAAGTTGAGAAAGATGCCACCAGGACCAGGCAAGAAATCATTTCTCTCTCTGGACAGGGATGAAATATATGAGCTGGAGGCCATGAGGCTACTGACCTTTTCTCTCTTTTATGGCAATTACTACTCCCTAACTGGTGCTGGCCAGCAGATACGAGCAGGGCTTCTCATGGGGGCCACGCCTGTAAAACCCATTACAGACGAGATCCTTATCTCCCTGATTCACGAAAAATATATGGAAGAAAACAGGGAAGCCCTGGCAGTCATGGGCCTAATTGAGGATAGTGGCAACCTGACGCCTGCCGGTGAGAGGTTCACTATTGCTGCAAGACTGCTTTATGCAGGCCCCATAGATGTCAATCCTGCAGTTCATATAGGAACCGGTGAACTGGAGACCATGAATATAATTGAAGATCTCTGGCAAAAATATCAGGACAATCCTGAGATCTATCCAAGCTGGAAGAAGCTCAAGGAATACCTCAGTCATCACAAACCTGCTCTGGTAGATGGTTTCAGCAGGGCAATGTTCACCCTTGAATCCTACAGGCTTGTCCAGGATAGGGAAATGGAAAAGGGTGACTGGGCATTTGAGCTCACACCCATAGGGAAAGAGGTCCTGGAAGATAGGCAGGAAAAGGGATTCAAACCGGTGTTTTCCAAGGCAGTTACGGCTATTACCACCACAAGAATGGAAAATATCTCACCTGGCGATCCATGGGTGGACCTTGCAGAGGAACAGGGATTGCTTGGCAACGGTTACCCCAGTAAGAGCGGTCGGCTGTTTAGCAGGCTTGCCAGCTCTATATTGAGACTGCCTCTCGTGGATGCCTTTCAGAAGAGGGTGTTGAATATTATTCCCTACTGGAGAGGCATGTTCATCCAGGCCATTCTGGAAAAATTTCCGG
>JALSKY010000199.1 GCA_026988585.1 Deltaproteobacteria bacterium | reverse complement strand
TGAAGATCTGCAGGTGGCCCTGGACAGGCTGGTCTCCAATGGCATTCTGGATCTCTTGCCAGGAGGACTGTACCGCATTACCGATGCCGGTGAGAAGTTCAAGAGAGGGCTTGGAGTGGTTCCGGATGGGGTGGAGTTCCCTGTAACCCCGCGGGTGTTAAGGGTGCTCATTGCTGCGGCTGAGGACCTGGATGAGAAGGGGCAGATCAACTGGAAGATGACTGAGCGGAAAAGCGGACTCTCACCGAGAGATTTCGAGGATACTGTAAGCCAACTCAGGACCCTCCTCTATATAAAGGGAGACAAGATAACCAATGCAGGGTTACTCTTGGTGGAAGGATTTGAACTGCTGGAGGATCTCATTGTTGAGTGGGAAGAGATCGAGGTTTAGAAGAGACAGTAGTAGAGGGCCGGTTCAGTATATATTATGTTTTGCTGGCCGGCCCATGTCTTTGGGATTCAGTTTTTCCTGCTATTTGCTGATCATCAATAACAAAGGATCTGTCCTGGAGATCAATTTTTCAGCTATGCCTTCTTATCTATCAATCTCAGATCGCCGCTTTCGCCATCTATCAGCCTCCCTGATACCAGATCCCGAGAAGATATCTCCTTGACGATCCGTCCCCTTCTCTGGTCCCTTATCTCAATGATCAACTCTCCGTTTTGCTGAAGCAAACGCCATTCAGCTTCAATATCAGAATAGGCGGAAATGTGTCTGCTGATACGGTCTGCTGCATCCATGATAGCTGTTAAATCCTGTTCTGCTGTTTCTTCATTCAGGTCAGTTTTTCGGTGTTTTGAGTTGTCTCTTTCAGAAGCAACAACCTGAGGTGTAGAGGGATCCCGGTTCTCAGTATTTGGGCCAAAAGGGTTTTGTCCATTTTGGCGACCGGTTTGATCAGTCCTTTTTGTCTCCTTTTGCGCCTTGCAGCTTGGTCCGTACTGGTGAGCAAGGCACCTGTAAGTTCGATTCCCTTCAGATCCATCAGATGGCCTCTATTTGATGGTGCCATACAGCGGCCCCAATGCCCCTGCACAGGGGCTTTTTATTCTGTTCGGCTACTCGGAAGGATGCCTTGATTTTGGTACAGGGAAAAAGCGGATAGTAGCGGGAGGTGCTGGAGATGGGAATCAGGGTTTTCTGGATGCTGCAGCCATGAAACCCTTGGGATCCACCCTTATGCCAGCGATGCTGACCCCCCAGTGCAGATGGGGGCCTGTAACCCTGCCGGTGGAGCCTGCAAGACCTATTATAGCGCCGGTGTTTATCTTCTCTCCTTCTGTTACATTTACCTTGGAAAGGTGTGCATAAAGGGTTACAAGACCGCCACCGTGATCTATTGCCACAGTATTTCCTGATAGGTAACAGTCTCTTACCAGGGTAACGATACCATTGTTCATGCTTTTAATAGGGGTTCCTTCCCGGGCCTTGAGATCCAGGCCGGAATGGGGACTTCTCGGTTTACCATTGAAAAACCGCCTGAGCCCGAAGGGACTGGTGATCACAGGATCATCTACCGGCCATATAAAGGGCGATTCCCACAGGATATCCTTTATTCTCCCTTTACACACCTGTCGCACAGCCTTTTGGTCAGACAGCACCTGTTCTAACCGTTTTTTTGAGAGATCCACCATCTTTTTGGAGACCTTGAGATGCTGTTCCCTGTATTTTTTCGGCTTGATGACTACAGGTTTCCGAACCACTGATCTGTAGTCAGCCCCAGCAAGATGGACCTCGATGTAGCTGACACCCGGCCTTTCATTCAGGGCCACCGGTAGAAAACCAAGAAATCTGCCTGGTGCAATCTCCTTCAATGGGATCGAATGGTGCTGAAAAGAGAGGGTTGCATTGCAGAACTCCCCTGGTTTCATTCTGCATTGAGGTGAATTTATCTCTATAAGATTCACCTGTCCTGGCTGCAGTGTTTCAGGCATTATGTTGACCTTGGTCTCCTGTGCCCATGAACACGATGCCGTGACAGCAATAGAAATTAGAGCGATGATCAGTGTTAAAACGGTTGGAACTCTTGGAACTCCTATTAAAAGCTCTCTTTTATCCATTTGCCATCCTGTTCTGTTATTGGGTGTTGATTGCATTTGAGTTTATTCTGTTTATTCCTTTTCCACTACGCGGCAGCGAATTCTGCCCCTTTTGGGACGTATGGTCAATATCTCCTGGATGTTGACCTGATCTGAAGAGGTCACAGGCCTGCCATTGGCGTCCCTTACCAAGCAGAATCCCCTTTCAAGACAGGTCAGGGGACTGGCACTATTGAGCCTTGAGCAAAGAGCAGCAAGGTCTTCCGCCCTGGTTTGAACTACCTCTTTGACAGATATTTTGAGTCGATTGGAAAGGGAGACAAGCTCAGCCTTCTGCTGAAGGAGTTGATGTCCTGGCGCATTGAGATCAAGGTGGTGACGGACAGCCTGAAGCATTGAGGCCTTGGAGGATATCAGTCGTAGAATGGAGGCATCCAAACGGTTGGAGAGCTCATCCAGCCTCAGGCGGGCCTCGATAATGCCATGCCGAGGATGACGCAGCCGGGCTGATGCCAGACTTAGCCGGTGGCCATATACCTGAAGGATGGAAGAGATGGCTGCAAAAGCCCTCTGGGTCAGGCTATCTATCGCATCCTGCAGATCCTGACATGCTGGCAGGACCATCTGGGCAGCAGCAGTCGGGGTTGGAGCCCTGAGGTCAGCCACAAAGTCGGAGATGGTAAAATCTATCTCATGTCCGACTGCAGAGACTACGGGTATGGTGCATCTGTGAATTCTTCTGGCCAGGTTTTCATCATTAAAGGCCCACAGGTCCTCAAGACTGCCTCCTCCTCTAAGCAGCACGATTACATCTCCTGGAACTGCCTCCTTTTCTGCAGCATCTATGGCACGGATCAGCTCCTGTGGTGCCTGCTCTCCTTGAACCCTGCTGGGGCACAGGATGATATCTTCCTGACAGAACCGTTCTTCTGCTACCTTTAAAAAATCCCTGACAGCAGCGCCGGTAGGAGATGTGATGAGAAAGACCCGGTTGGGAAAGGAAGGAATAGGGGCTCTGTTCTCCGGTTCGAACAATCCTTCCTGATGCAGTTTCTCCTTCAGGGCCTCGAAGGCTGCCCTGAGACGGCCAATACCCCAGGCAGCCATATTGTTCACGATGAGTTGCAGTTGTCCCCTGTTTTTATATACGTTGAGGGTTCCTGTGCATAGAACACTGGTTCCATCTGTGAGGAGTTCATCTATCTCCTGGGTTCTCCGTCCCTTGAACAAAACTGCCGAGATCAGGGCATTCTCCTCTTTCAGGGAGAAATAGAGATGGCCTGATGCCGGTTTTCTGATGCCTGATATCTCTCCAACCACGGTTACCAAGCCAAACTCCATATCCATCACTGTATTCAGCATGGAGAGGAGCTGGGAGACCGTGAGAGGTTCTTGATTCGAGGTTGCATGAGGGGGAAGAGCAATCCCTTCGGGAATGGATGAATCGGATGAAAGCTGTTCTGTTGAGGGGTTATCCTCCCTCTTGGGTGCTTTGGGTTTGGGGCCTTCGGGTATTACGCCATCCAAAGCCGATTCAGGAAAGAGCTGGCTGAAGGGATCCTTTTTACTCATGTTTAGAAATATAGTCTTTGCCCTTGAGAGAAACAAGGGACTTGCCTGTGTGTCGGGTCTGTTCTAATTTCATTTACTAGAGAGGATATCTCAATCTTTTGAATTTTGGAGGGACAAGGCCATGAGCGACAGAAAAGAGAGACAGGATCAGCAGTGCAGTTGTAGCTGCAACAGCAGCCAGGAGCAGGATAAAAACTCCGGCGCTGTCCGGGATGAGAAGCAGAGGCCCCTGTTGCCTCAGGTGAACTTTACCACCTTTATAATGTCGCTGAACACATCAGCTCTTGTCCATCTCGGCGAGATCCCTGAGCCTGGCAAGGAGGAGCCTGAAATGGATCTGGAGCTGGCCCGGCATACCATAGACACCATTGCCATGTTGAAAGAGAAGACCAGGGGAAACCTGGATGAACAGGAGCAGCAGATTATCGATGCCATGCTGTATGAGTTGAGGATGCTCTTCATCAAGAAGGCAGGATGATGATAAGGGCGGAGTCCCCGGCCAAGATCAACAGGACCCTCTTCATCCTGGGAGAGCGTGATGATGGCTATCATGAGCTTCTCACCCTTTTTGAAAGGATCGAGCTGTGTGACCTGATGGATTTTCATGTTGAGAACGGGTCTGGGCGGCGTGTGAAGATAGAAGGCCCTGACTGGTTTCCAGAGACACAGGATAACCTTATATACAAGGCAGCCATGCTTTTCATGGAATCTGCAGGCATAGATCTTTCTGTTGAGGTCAATGTTGAGAAGCAGATACCGTCAGGAGCAGGCCTTGGTGGAGGCAGCAGCAATGCCGCAACCACACTCAGGGTTCTCAACAGCCTTTGCGAAAATGAACCGCTGTCGAGAGAGGAACTTTTTGGGCTTGGAGCTCGGTTAGGCGCTGATGTCCCCTTTTTTCTTCTGGATCATCCCTGGGCCGTTGGTTCCGGCATAGGCACACGCCTGGAACCCCTGGACAGGATCAAGCCTTACTGGTATCTGCTGGTATTTCCCGGTTTTTCAGTGAGTACTGCTTGGGCCTATTCCAATTTCAAGTTGACAAAACAGCGCAATAAAACTATTTTTGACCGTCCCGGACTGATATCTGGTGAAATATGGTGCAATGATCTGGAATTCTCCGTGATCCAGGGGTTTCCAGAGATTGGGAAGATCAAGGAGAAACTGCTGGCATGCGGTGCCCGGACAGCGCTGATGTCCGGCAGTGGATCAACGGTCTTTGGGGTTTTCGATTCGATGCGGAGCGCACAGGAGGCCCAGGTCTGTCTCAGTACAGATTGGATGAACACCCGTATATCTAAGACCATGACCAGGAGCGCTGTTCTGCAGATTTAATGGGGATTTATGCTGGACTGATCTCTGCTGGGGCGTCGTCAAGCGGTAAGACACGGGTCTTTGGAACCCGCATTCGCAGGTTCGAATCCTGCCGCCCCAGCCAATTGTCTGTCACAAGTTGGACAGGCATTTGATGGACACAGTTTAATGGACAGATCAAGATCTTATATGTTAGGAAATGGTTATAAACAGGCCGGGAGATTCCTGGCCTCTTTTGTTATCTGCAGAAAGGCCAGACCCAAGGCGGCCGATACTGAACATTAATAGACAGGGAAGGGGAGTGCAGGCAGATGCCAATCAACAAGATCAAGATCTTTACCGGTAATGCCCATCCGGAGCTTGCTCAGGAAATCTGTGATTTCCTCAGCATGCCTTTGGGAAGGGCGTATGTAAAAAGGTTCAGTGATGGTGAAACCTTTGTAGAGATAGGTGAAAATGTCAGGGGCGCAGATGTATTTCTTATTCAGCCAACCTGCCCACCGGTAAACGATAACCTGATGGAGCTGCTGGTGATGATCGATGCAGTCCGGAGGGCATCGGCCAGGAGAATTACAGCAGTACTGCCCTATTACGGTTATGCCCGTCAGGACAGAAAGGCTGCACCAAGGGTCCCCATAACTGCCAAGCTGGTAGCGGATATTATTACAGTTGCAGGCGCCAGGCGTCTTCTTGCCATGGACCTGCACGCTGGTCAGATCCAGGGATTTTTCAGTATCCCTGTGGATCATCTTTTTGCAGCGCCTGTATTGCTAAAGCCCCTCAAGGAATTTCCCAGGGAAGAAACTGTGATGGTATCCCCGGATGCAGGTGGTGTTGAGAGGACCAGGGCCTTTGCAAAGAGGCTTGCAACCGGTCTGGCAATCATAGACAAGAGGCGTGAAAAGGCAAACGAATCCCAGGTGATGAATATTATCGGGGATGTCAAGGGCAAGATAGCTGTTTTGCTGGATGATATGGTGGATACAGCAGGTACGCTCTGCAATGCAGCAGAGGCCTTGAAGGAGCATGGTGCAAAAGAGGTGCATGCCTGCGCTACCCACCCGGTGCTTTCAGGGCCTGCTGTTGAGAGAATAGCAAAGAGTCCTCTCAAGTCGCTCATAGTAACCAATACCATTCCTCTTGGTCCCGAGGCTGCCAAGCTGGAAAAGATAAAGGTCTATTCAGTTGCACCTCTTCTCGGAGAGGCAATTACCAGGATACATGATGACGATTCGGTCAGTTCACTCTTTGTTTGATCTGAGAGAACAAAATTTTCAGAATATTCTATATTAGGAGAAGCACGAAATGATTCAGGTACCAATAACTGCAGAGGTTAGAAAAGAGACAGGGAAGGGCGTGGCCCGCAAGCTCCGCCAGAATGCCAGAATACCGGCAATCCTGTATGGTCAGGGTTTGGATCCGGTCCCCCTAAGTGTGGACGAGAGGGAGTTCAACCGTGTAGTGTTCCGGGCTGGTGGTGAGCAGGTGATCTTCACAGTAAAGATGGATGGCAATGGTGAGGGTGAGCAGCTGGCAGTGGTAAAGGAGGTACAGCGCCATCCTGTCAGTGACAGGATCAGGCACATTGATTTTCTTGCCATATCCGCCAAGGAAGAGGTCAAGGTGGAGGTTCCGGTCAAGATCGTCGGAAAGGCAAAGGGTGTCGAATTTCAGGGCGGGGTCCTGGAGATATTGGAACGTACCCTGACCATCTCCTGTCTGCCCTTTGATATTCCAAAGGAGATCGAGATAGATATCTCCGAACTGGAGGTCGGAGATGCTATCCACGTAGGTTCTCTCACACCTCCCAAAGAGGGAATTCAGTTTGTTGATCCTGCGGATACTACCATTGTTACTGTGGTGGGTGGAGCAGTAGAGGAGGTCGCAGAGGAAGGAGAGGAACTGGAAACCGTCGCTGAAGGCGCAGGTGAAGAGACTGCTGATACAGAGGAGTAACCTTTTATCAGGAGAGAAATGGATAAGCCCTCTCTTTTTCGGTCATTGACAGCTTGCTGTTCCAGTCAGTAATCTCTTTAAGGATTATGGGCCCTGGACTTGATTTTTCAGTTTCAGGGCCCTTTTACTTCGTCAGCCATCTTTTTCTAACGGCCGATAGAGTATGGATGAATAATGTTTCAAGCCACTTAACTCAGTGTTCAGGCCTTTTGGATAATTATAGACACAGGGATTCCTTCTGGTGGGTAAACTTCTTGTAGCTGGACTTGGCAATCCTGGGTCCAAATATGAAATGACCAGGCACAACCTTGGATTTATGGTGGTTGATCGGCTGGCCTTTCTGGTTGGTGCAGGTCCTTTCAAAAAGGCTGGAAACCGGCCATGCCTGGAACTTCAGTGCAACATTGCCGGCCGGTCTGTTATTCTGGCCAAGCCCCAGACCTATATGAACAAGAGTGGCATCGCTATCCAGCAGATTTCCCATTATTTCAAGATCCCTCCAGCAGATATACTTGTTATACATGACGATCTTGACCTGCCCCTGGGACGGCTGAAGTTTGCCAGGGGTGGCGGTCATGGCGGTCACAACGGTATCCGGTCAGTTATAGAGCATCTCGGTACCAGGGATTTCCCAAGGCTGAGAGGCGGGATAGGCAGGCCCAGGGTGCCAATGCCGGTGGACCGCTATGTTCTTAGCTCCTTTTCACCAGATGAGATCTCACTGTTGGCAAAGGTTATTGATGTGGCTGCAGACGGGATAGTATGTTTCATTGAAAATGGCATCAATTCTGCAATGAATCGGTTCAATGGGGTCAACCTGTTAGAAGATTCCATCTGACAACATGACCAGGTCTGATTAGGAGTCATATATGCGTGTGCTCACCACTGTTATAATTGCTGTTCTCATCATCTCTATTACTGCCATGGGTGTTGTAGGCTACTTTCTCTTTGAGGGGACTCCCCCACGTATCGTGTCTTCCAGCATACCAGAAGTGATTGGTCCAGAGGCTAATCTTGCTGTTTCAGTCATGGACAAGGGCACCGGTCTTACCAATATCACTGTTGAGATGATTCAGGATGGCAAGACTGTCACGGTAATGACGGAAGATTATCCCAAGGGCTCTTTCCTTACCGGATCATCCGTGAAAGAGAGAGAGATATCTGCAAGTCTGGATCCCAAGGTCCTTGGGCTCAAACAGGGTAAGGCGGTTCTGCTGGTTCGGGCTACGGACGGTTCCTTGCGTAACGGATTTTCCGGTAACAGTGCCATATTAAAGGCAGGGGTCCAGGTGGACATTGTTCCTCCTGCCATATCGGTGTTGAGTTCCGTGCACAATGTAAGGGTGGGAGGAAGTGCTGCTACATCTTACCGGCTGGGAGAGGAGGTTACCAAGACAGGTATCCTGGTGGATGAGATCTTTTTCCCTGCCTGCCAGGGAAAGGATGGTATCTGGCGCTGTCTCTGGGGGATCCCATACAATATAGACAGGCCATCAAAGGTTGTGATATTTGCTGTTGACCAGGCGGGGAACAGGTCTGAGGCCGGTTTTGTCTATCGTGTACTGCCAAGGCGCAAGATAAGGGATAAAATAAATATCTCCCAGGGGTTTCTTCAGTCCAAGATACCAGGTTTTCTTTCTGCCTACCCTGAACTTGCCGGTGGAACTGACCTGGATATATTCCTTAAAATCAATAGGGAGTTAAGGCAAGAGAACAACCAGTTTCTTCTTTCTCTATCTTCACATAGTGCAGATCAGCCCCTCTGGCATGGGGCTTTCATACGGTTCAAGGGGGCACCCAGGGCAAATTTTGCAGATCATCGCACTTACTATTTCAAGGGCAAGGCCATAGACCGGGCGGACCACATGGGCGTTGATATTGCATCTGTAGCACGGGCAAGGGTGCCTGCTGCCAACAGCGGTATAGTTCTGTTTGCGGGTTACAACGGAATCTATGGTAACACTGTGGTGATAGATCATGGTCTGGGACTGTTGAGCCTGTATGCCCATCTCAGTTCCATGGCGGTGAAGAAGGGTGATGCTGTGGAAAAGGGAGAGGTGATCGGCCGGTCGGGAACTACTGGCCTGGCTGGAGGCGACCATCTCCATTTTGGCATGATAATATCGTCAATTTTTGTAAATCCAAGAGAGTGGTGGGATTCACGCTGGATAGCATCCCATATTGAGGCCAATCTGAATCCAGCTCTTTGACAGGTGATTTTTATGGCCAATATTCGGCAAAGAGCGAATCTTTCTATTTCTATATGGGTATCGCCTTTTCTGCTGCTCTTTTTCCTCTCCATGCTTACAGGTTTTGACTTCTCTGATCCTGGTAAAGTAAGGCAGGAGCTTCGCCAGGAACTGATCCAGGGGCTGGAAAAGATAAGAGAGCAGACTCCTGACGCAAAAAAACGTGCTAAATGGCGCAAGAGCAGGGAGGAAGCTGTAGCTGCATTGATGGCGGCCAAGTCCCAGCAGGCAGCCAGATTTGCCCCAAAAGAGTGGGATGAAGCGGTAGAGCTCTTCCTCAGGGCCCGGGAATATGCAGCCCGGCGTTCATATCTCAAGGCTGATTATCTCGCCAGGCAATCTAAGAAACAGGCTGAAAAGGCCCGCCTGCTCGCTGTTTCCAAAATAACCACCCTGGAAAAGAGGCTTGGAGAGAGGCTTCAGGACTTGGGTGACCGGTTGAGGCAGCTTTCCGGCATGGTTCCTCCAGATGCAGATGCCCTATCTCTTCGGGCCAGTGAATTGATGCTTGCCCTGAGTGATGCCCGTCTTGCAATGGAGCTGAGGCAGTTCAAGGAGGCTGAGCAGGGTCTGCAGCAGGCAGAGCATGATATTGCCATGTTCAGAAAAGATCTTTATGCATATCTTGAGGCCCATCCCCCACAGGAGCTGGAAGATGGCGGCTTCCCTGAATCAGGTCACCTGGTTGAGGAACAGGATCAGGATGATTCCTCTGTACAGAAGAGTCCTTTGCCCGGGAATACCATCCTCCATCCAGATGAGCGTTCTGCTATCCCTGATCTGCAGCAGTAGCAGGGGCAGTACAGGCTGATTCCATGGATGTAAAACCTCATTGCCGTAGGATTTGCGCAAGGATTTCCCTGCCTATGCCGGATATTCGGTGTCATTCGGATCAGGCAGATCATCCCATTTCCAGTGATTCGCCGGGATTCTTCCTTTCTCCGCCTCCGGGCTGGCAACTTGTAAGTCTGTCTAAAGAGACAAAGAAAAGGCATATTACAGTACGTT
>JALSKY010000198.1 GCA_026988585.1 Deltaproteobacteria bacterium | reverse complement strand
AAACGCACTGCAGACCCATACCCCCCTGCAATGCAGCATATCCCCCTGGAAAAACTCCTTATCACACTGAAGGGGACCACTGCACCAGTGATACAGGATGCCTTTCCAGCCTTGCCAGCATGTTGCAGCCCAGCAGAAATTATCCGGCAGATATTCCCGTATCCATTGAAGTCCCTTGCCAGGAGTATCAGCCAGCCATATCCTGCCACCCTGACTCTGGCGCCCAGGATGGCCTGTACCCCACCCTTTTTGCAGGCCTTCCAAAACCTGACTGCACCATAGGTGCTGAAGATATCTGTAAGGGCCACTGCACCCTGCCCCATTGATGCAACCTTGTTCACAAGTTCATCAGGATGAAAGGTGCCCCACAGAAACGAATATGCACTTGCAACATCCATGTTCACAAAGGGATCGTCGCATTTCATGGCCACTACCTGTTCCGCCTTATTATCCCTGCAAGTTTCCCAATGATCTGAACCCTGCGGGCCTCATCCCCCAAAAAGGTAAGAGGCTCATACAGCGGATTGGCTGCATGGAGCTCTATTCCATCCTCATGGAATTTCACTGTCTTGAGCGTGGCCTCTGGCAGTACCCCCTGAACCATTACCGCTGCCACATTTCCATGCTCAACCTGATGGCATGGACGGATGATGGCTATATCCCCATCCATAATATGCAGATCCACCATGGAATCTCCTTTGACCAGAAGGCCGAAGCAATCATCAGATCCAAACAGGGCTGTATCCACAGGCAGTTCTTCAACCAGGTCCTCCTGGGCATCTATAGGGATACCGGCAGCAATATTTCCCAGGACCGGCATACTGCGCCCTGCTCCTCCTGCCGGGCGCCAAGTGCGTTTCTTGCCTGGAATGGAGGTGATATAACCCTGCTGTTCCAGGACCTTGAGGATCCGGTGAACACCGGCAGGACCTTTGAGACCGAAATGATGACATATCTCTCTTACAGATGGCGAAACCCCATGGGTCCTGACCTGCTTCCGTATAAAATCCAATATCTCCTGCTGTCTTTTTGTAAGTCCCATACCTCAATGGTAGTGAACATTTGTTCATATTTCAAGTCAAAAAAAGAAGAACAGGCAAATCATCAACATACCCGGCAAAAGGATTTAATAATTCGCCTGTCCCCTATTCCCTATTTGGTTAGGCTGCCGAATACCTTTTGTACAATTTTGGATGATTGGCCCAGGGGATTTTCTCTTATAGCCTTTTCTTCCATAGCAATTCTGGTGAAAAGGGCATCCATGGCCTTTTGAGTGATGTAACCATCGATATCAGTTGCATCCTGTCCCATGAGAGAACCAAGCCCTCCCATCATGCCCTGAGCAGGTACTCTGGACATCATGGTCTTGTAGGCAGAGGTCACCCCAGTCTTGGATGTTGCATCTTGCACAATAGGAAGAAATCTCTTTTCAAGGTCCTGTGCAGTAGTATTGCGTAAATACTGGGTTGCAGCATCTTCCGGACCTTTTACAATGGAGATAGCATCTTCCACGGTCATCTTCTTCACTGCTGCAAGGAAAATATCAGCAGCCTGGGCCGTTGCCTGCTCTGCAGCCCTGTTCATGCTCATGACAAACTGATCGGCCATCTCATCCTGGCCCAGTTTTCTCAAGGTCTTTTCAGCAAAGGATAGAGATTCCGGCATGGGAATGCGGAATTGCGGATTTTTCATAAACCCTCCGGGGCTCCCCAATTCCTGAACCGCCTTTTCGACCCCGATGGCAAGGGCAT
>JALSKY010000197.1 GCA_026988585.1 Deltaproteobacteria bacterium | reverse complement strand
GGGTCAGAAAGGTGAAGGGAGAGTGGCAGCCTGATTATGCCGTCTCTTCCTGGACCATCCCCATCACCATGGATATGAAAAGATATCCCCAGAGGTTCCGGAAACTGGATATAGGCGGCAGGATGCAGCGTGCCTATACAGGTATCGACCTGTTCTGTTTCGATTTTCTTGAAGGGTTGGAGCCGGAACTCTATGCCAAGATAGTTGAGGTTGCCATCCCTGCGCCAGGCCGTGATCTCCGGAAGACAGTGATGTTCACAGAGGATGGAGATTACAGGACAAGGATGGAGTTCGAGCTCTCTGTGGATCTGGACCATCCGTATCGTTACCGTACAATAAAAATCTACAGGGATGGCCGCAGGGAGGAGGGACCCTGGCAGATAAAGAGGGGTGAAGCCATGCTGGATATCACATCCTACAGGGACGACTCCTCTGCTGCTGAAGCTGTTGAAGAGGACCCGGAATTTGAACAGCAAGAGGACAAGCCTTTTGAATCAGGCCGGATGGAGTGATGCACCACCATGCTGTTTTTGGTACACCATCTTGTTTTGATGAAGAAATACTAACTTGTATGGGAGGATCTATGACAAACCGTTTTTCAGTAAGACTGGCTGTCCTGTTTTTCCCGTTGCTCCTGTTCTGTCTCCATGTCTCCCTGGCATCAGCCCAGGAGATAAACCTGGACAAGGCAGTGAAATGCGGGGATATGCTCTGCTATCAGTCTCTGGATGACCCGAACATCTATTACTATCTTCCGGATCGTCCCAGGCTGGCCTACAAGGATGGGAGGCCCCAGTTTTCCTTTCTGAAATATGCCCGTACCCACAAGACAGGCAAGGCAGGCATCGGCCAGGCAGAGGGTGGAGGCATAGTACATTTTCTCGTTACCTATGGTGCTGATCCCGGCAGAGTAAAGGCTGCTGAAAGGGGTTTGAAGGAGAAATATCCTGATGCCACCATCGAGGGCCCGATTATCTACAGAAAGGGCAGTTTTGCCCTGATCACCTCCTTTGACAAGGATGCCAAGCGGCTCACCAGGACCGTGGCAGTGGGAAAGGCGCCCCTCATGGAGGGACAGAAGGCAGCAGTCTCCATAGCCCTGACCCGGGAAGGCGCAGAGCTTCTGTGGGAGAGTTTCAAGTCCGCAACACCGGATATATCCATCGTCTTTGACATGGAGTTCGCCGGTGTGCGCGAGCCCTATGAGGCTACCCTTGAGGCAGACTGGTCCAGGATCTCCACCCATCAAAGCCTCAAGGCCGGCATGAAATATGCCTGGTTTGGGGCTGATGTCGATCTGTTGTTCCAGGAACTGGAGCAGAACGGTGCAATCAAGATAACCACCAGGGGTAAAAATGCCCCAATGGACAAGATCCTGCAAAGCGCCCACAACAAGCTCCTGAAGGTGATGTTCGATCCTGCGCCGGTGGATGAACTCACCAGGATGCAGGCGGAAAAGGATCCATACAGCAACCTGAACCAGGCTGTGAAGATGCTGAAGATGGGAGTGGGGGTCCTCAAGAGCTCAAGCCTCTATCCTTATACCGTCGACCCATCCGCGTACGTTCTGGCGGGAGCGCCGTTTTCCTGGAAGCGAATGCTGTCTTCGTTCTCTGTCACCTCAGTTTACGCAGCAGAGGATAAGGATGCAGAGAGAAGGAAGCGGCTCAAAGAGCTGCAGGATGAGATGGAGAACTATTGGTACGAAAAGAACTATGAACTGGTTATAGCAAAGGGAAGAGATGTCCTGGCATTGTACG
>JALSKY010000196.1 GCA_026988585.1 Deltaproteobacteria bacterium | reverse complement strand
TCCCTCATGGAGACTCAATGCCTGATGCGACAGGATCTCCGGCAGCATGGGCACTTGAAGCTCTGGCAAATAGATAGATATTGCCCGTGAAACCGCCTCCTGAAAGAGTGGGGTGCCAGGCTCAAGCAGCAGGCCAATATCAGAGATATGGATACCGATCTCCCAGCCTGTGGGGATCTTCTCAAAACTTATGGCATCATCCAGATCCCGGCTTTCGGCACTGTCTATGGTAAAGGTTGCAAGATCGGTAAAGTCTTCCCGCTGTTCCTGCTTCAGTATCTCCATTGTAACAGGAGATTCCGCAATGTTGAGCGCCTGCTCCATGACTGGCTCAGGAAAATCAGGACCTATCTCATTTTTGAGGAGTTCAAGGTTTTCATCCTGGGACCAGATGCCTGCCTTGACAAGGGTCTCAAAAGGGGTCCGTCTCCCTGCGAGACCGGTCTGTCTGAAGAGGCCGTTAACCTCCTGGTAATGGGCAGAGTCCTCCCCCTTCAGACATACGTCCATCATGGCCTTGATCCAGTAATCCACATGCTCAGAACTGCATTCAATCAAACCGTTTTCCTGGTTCCAGAACTCTGAAAGCCACCGGCATCCCTGGGCAATCCGTTGAAGCCTCTCGGCCTCCCGCTTCCGCTGCTCAAGGAGCCGATCCACAACCAGCCTGGACATCACAAGGATTGAGCCCTGACGGAACTTGAAATAGGTGGAGTCATGGATGACCGCCCTGATAAGGGCTGCTACATGGTCTGGAGTTATCTCTGAATCAAAGGCGAGGCCTGCCAGTTCTTCCGGCTCCCACGAATCATATTCTTCATCCACAACCAGCTCCCAAAGCCCCACTATGTTGACCTGTTTCTGCAGATCCTGGCGGCGGACAAAGATCTCCTGTAATTCAGACTGGATGGAGCTCCGGTCTCTGAGCTGAACCTGTTGAGGAGAACAGTGCAGGAACCTTGAGGGGTTGAGCACCACCTCCTTCCCCTTATGGGTGAGAGATCTGTACCTGTTCCCCTTTCTTTCTATGAGTGCCGCAGTGATGAATTTTTGATTTTCCAGGTATTCTACAACCTGGCCAGGTCTTATCTCCATGAAAATCAGGACAACAGCTTCCTGAGTTCGTTCATGGCCTCTTCCATGCCGTAACGCGCCAGCTCTTCCGCTGTAACCCAGCGCATCCCGGCCTTTCTGTAAAACTTCCAGTTGAGGATATTTTCAGTAAGGGCCTGCTGGGTCTCATCGAAACTGTAACGCCAAAGAACCGCTCCATCGGCAGCTCTGACCAGTATCATGGAAAAGGCTACAGAGGCAGGGCTCTTTACAGAGTATTCACTGCCAACCCGTTCACGAAAACGATAGAGCTTCCCATAGAGGACTGCATCCACACCAAGATCCCTTGCAAAGCCTTGAAGGAGTTTCAGCTCCCCAGCCCTGGGATTCTTTTCCAGCATGGATGAGAGAAAACCGAGGCATAGATTCTCGCTCACAGGCACAAACCTCGCATCATCTTTTACCATGCCGAGAAGAATGCTGTTTACCTCCTGGGCTGCCTCTGGCGGAACATAGGCCGAGGCGATGATCCCATGTTCACCGGAGATATTGCATGTAGGCCTTTCACTTACAGGTTTTGAGGATGCCCTGTCCATGGGCAGCACTGCTATCTTCTTGAGAGAAAGGGCGGGCTCATTCCTCATGGAGGGCTTTCCGTGGAGTTGCGAACAGCCTGCAACACCAAGGCAGAGAAAGAGCAAAACCAGAAAAAAAGGA
>JALSKY010000195.1 GCA_026988585.1 Deltaproteobacteria bacterium | reverse complement strand
ATATTGAGCATTATTCTCACCATTATCTTCTCCCTGTTCAGAAAATGAGACGGCGAAAGGTGATACAGGCTGCGCTGTGGGCAGCGTTTGGCCTGCTGTGTTGGCCGTTTGTGGCGTTTGTTCGGGAAAAGAGATTCAGGCCTCCTCTGGAGATCAGGATCAGGCAGGACCTTAAGCCAGGAGAACGTATTGTGGAGAAGGATTTTGTGCTATTTATGACTGAGAACGGGCCTTTCGCCGTGTCTCGGCAATGTACCCATCTTGGTTGCAGGATTAACTATATCCAGGAAAAGGGAATCTTTATATGCCCATGTCATCAGAGCCGGTTTACTGCCCAAGGCAAGCGGATTGCTGGTCCTGCAAAGAGGGATCTTCCCAGGTTCCGGGTGGTAACCGGAGAGGGTGGAGAGCTGGTAATTCAGATTCCGAGAGGAATAGGTTAGGGAAAGGGGGCAGAGTGAACTCTTTTCCGCTCCTTCGCCCTGGTGAGCTCACCACTGCCGCCCTGCTCATATCTATTCTATCCGGGTTTGTTGTAGCGTATCAGTTTGAACCTGCGATTCCATTCGAGTCAACAACGGCTATAGAGGCCATTATTCCCTGGGGATATTTCTGGAGGGGTATTCATTTCTGGTCCAGCCAGGCCTTTTTCCTCCTGTTGATTTGGCATACCTGGGACAAGGCGTGTGATATAGGGGATGCAATGCCTCTGCGCCAGAAGATTTCATGGTCAGTAGTGAGTTCAACCCTGTTTTTTGGGCTTTATGCACTTTTTTCAGGTTACGTGCTTCGATACGATGGTACTGGCCAGGCTGCAGGTGCCATTGCCGAACACCTCATGCTGAGCATCCCTTTGGCAGGGCCCCTGGTGGATCGCTTTCTTCTCGCCATCTCGTCTGATGGCGTGAACAGGCTTTATGCTGTCCATATTCTTATGGGGGGCCTCTGCTGGGGTGTTGGGGTGTGGTATCACACCCGCAGGGTGATCTTGTCCGGCAGGGCATTTCTTCAGCTTCTTGTTTTGCTGGTCTTCATCAGTCTGATGGTTCATGTCCCTCTGGAGTTTCAGACAGAGAGTAGCTCACTGATTACGGGGCCTTGGTTTTTCATGGGAATACAGGAGATGCTCAGGTCTATGGATCTTTTTTTTGCAGGCGTGTTATTTCCTGCATTGCCTATCATTATGGTTGCCTTGCTGCCTTGGATAGGCCGGAGGGTTGTGGTTCCTCTGTTTTTTTTGTTCTGGACGGTTTTTTATTTTCTCACCCTGTTTATGGCGCTGTTGAGGAGTGAATAATGGCAGATCATATGGCCATAGCAGTTCTGGTTTCTGTCCCTATGATTCTTGCAGGACTGGCAGGGGTTCTGCTGCCTGTTCTGCCCGGTCCGATACTGATCTGGCTGGGAATGGTGGCCTATGGTGTCCTGGCCCCGAACATTGATTGGCCATGGTGGTTTTATATGGTTCAGGGGCTCCTGGCTGCATCTACCTATTTCATCGATTACCTGGCCACTGTTTGGGGGGTTAAGAAGTTCAAGGGTTCCAGGGCAGCAGCAGTTGGTGCTGTTCTTGGCACCTTGCTGATATTTTTCATCGGACCAATTGGAATTATCGTGGGACCGTTCATTGGAGCGATGATCGGAGAGTTTGTTGCAGGCAGTGAGTTGAAGCAGGTTTTTTCTTCCGGGTTTGGAACCTTTTTGGGGTTTATGGTCTCCATGTTTCTGAAGCTGTTGATCTGTGGAATAATGCTGGCCTGGTTCACTGTAAATGTA
>JALSKY010000194.1 GCA_026988585.1 Deltaproteobacteria bacterium | reverse complement strand
CTGTAAGTGGGGCAGGCAGAAGGCTCATAATACCAATGTCATATAAGATCCTGCCCGACACAAAGGGTTGCAAAGCAGATCTGGTTTCTGCGTTCAACTGCGGCCTGGCACCCATGAGAGCAGAAAGGCACCCAGCAAGGCAAAGAAGATACCGGCCATCTGTTGCAGACTCATTCTCTCACCAAGAATAAGGAACGCAAGAATCACGGTGATCAATGGATAGAGGGCTGTGATGGAGGAGATAACAGAGATAGGGCCCAACTTTACTGCAGAGAAGAAGAAATAAAGCCCCACAGTACCAAACACCCCTGTCAGCACAGCATAGATTATCCCCAGGGGATGGAGAGAAAAGCCTTGATGAAATTTAAGGAAAAACAGGAGGCCTACAATAAAAACTCCGACGGTTTCAAAAAAGAGTGCAGTAATTGAATCAATATAACGCAGGGAAAGCTTAGGGAAAAAGGCCCACAACCCCCATAAAACCAAAGCAGTCATGGCATTGGCCCACCATGAATACATAATGCCTCCCCTGCATATCAGCCGATGATCAGCTTCTTGAAAGCTATATTATTTTCAGATATCTCCTCTTGCCGATCTTGCACACTACGCCCTGTTCAGGTATGGATATCTCCTCGGAGGCAACCTTGCTGCCATCTACGGAGACAGCTCCCTGTTTGATCAGACGCCTGGCCTCAGACGTGCTTTTTACCAGCCCGGCATCCTTGAACACCTTTGGAAGAAAGAGTGAAGTCCGATCCATATCTCCTGACAACTCATATTCAGGGATGTTATCAGGCACCTTGCCCTGGACAAACTGGGCCTCAAACCCTTCTCTTGCCTTCTTCGCCGCCTTGGCTCCGTGAAACCGCTCCACAAGCTCCATGGCCAGTCTGCTCTTTACCTCCTTGGGATGGAGAGTGCCGGCCTCCATCTCATCTCGCATTCTCTCTATCTCTTCCAGTGTGAGAGTACTCAACAGCTCATAATAACGGAACATCAATTCATCAGATATGGACATGAGCTTCCCGTACATTGAAGCTGGCGGTTCCGTTATCCCAACATAGTTGCCCAGGGACTTGCTCATTTTGTTCACACCGTCCAGCCCCTCAAGCAGAGGCATGGTGAGCACTACCTGGGGTTCCTGGCCATACTCTTTCTGTATGTGTCGCCCTACCAGTAGATTAAATTTCTGATCTGTTCCTCCGAGCTCAATATCGGCCTGTAGGGCGACAGAGTCATAACCCTGAATAAGGGGATAGATGAATTCATGGATTGCAATAGGCCTCTGAGAATGAAATCGCTTCTTGAAATCATCCCGCTCCAACATCCTGGCTACAGTATATTTGGCACAGAGACGGATCATGTCCATTGAGCTGACCCTGTTCATCCAGGTACTGTTGAAGACTACCTGGGTCTTTTCAGGATCGAGAATCTTGAAAATCTGTTCCTTATATGTAGCAGCATTCTCCTGAACCTGGGCAGGGGTAAGAGGTGGACGGGTTTCAGACTTTCCTGTTGGATCGCCAATGAGACCGGTGAAATCACCGATGAGAAAGATTACCTGATGTCCCAGCTCCTGAAAGTGCTTCATCTTTTGAATCAGTACTGTATGGCCAAGATGAAGATCCGGTGCCGTGGGATCGAACCCTGTCTTGACCTTTAGAGGCAGTCCGGTCTCTATTGAACGCTTGAGTTTTCTGGAAAGCTCCTCTTCATCAATTATTTCAACAGCCCCCCTGGAGATGAGTTCCAGAGAACGCTCCAGATCCTTTTCCATGCTTCTTATCCCCCTCCGCTACTACTTGGCGTATTCCACTGCCCTTGTCTCCCTGATGACAGTAACCTTGATCTGACCCGGATAGGTCAGCTCGCTTTCAATCTTTTTAGTAACATCCCTACAGAGCATTGCAGCCTCGGCGTCGGTGAGTTTGTCAGCATTGACCACAATTCTGATCTCCCTGCCTGCCTGGATGGCAAAAGACTTCTCCACGCCCTGAAATGACGTGGCTATACGCTCCAGTTCCTCCAGCCGCTTCACATAGCTTTCCAGCATCTCTCTTCTGGCCCCGGGACGTGCACCTGAGAGGGCATCTGCCGCCTGCACCAGAACAGCCAGCACAGTCTCTGGCTTAACATCTTCATGATGGGCTGCAATAGCATGCACCACATCCTTTGATTCACCATATTTTTTGGCCAGATCCGCCCCTATAATGGCATGAGAGCCTTCCACCTCGTGATCAACAGCCTTGCCAATATCATGTAGCAGTCCAGCCCTCTTGGCCTTCTTTACATTGATACCCAGTTCAGCAGCCATGATGCCGCAAAGAAATGCAACTTCAATGGAATGCTGCAGGACATTCTGGGCATAACTGGTCCGGAACTTGAGCTTGCCGAGAAGTTTTACCATTTCGGGATGAATGCCATAAACTCCGACATCAAAGGTAGCCTGCTCACCGGCATCACGGATGGCAATATCTATCTCCTTCTCCACCTTTTTGACAACCTCCTCGATCCGGGCAGGATGAATGCGTCCGTCAAGGACAAGACGTTCCAGGGCCACCCTGGCCACCTCACGACGAACAGGGTTGAAACCGGACAGGAGCACCGCCTCCGGTGTATCATCGATGATAATGTCGATGCCGGTTGCTGCCTCTATGGCCCTTATATTCCTACCCTCACGCCCAATGATACGTCCTTTCATCTCCTCGTTGGGCAGCGACACCACTGATACCGTTCTGTCTGCAACATATTCACCTGCATACCTGGCAACGGCAAGGGCTATTATCTCCCGTGCCTTGCGATCTGCTATCTCCCTGGTCTCAGCCTCTATGAGGCGAAGGGTCTTCCCCGCCTCCTGTCTTACCTCCTCTTCAAAACTCTTGAGAAGGAATTCGCGGGCCTCCTGTTGCGACATTCCTGATATCTTTTCCAGGAGCTGGGTCTGCTCCTCTACCAATTCTGTAACCTTCTGCTCCTTTGCCTTTAGACTCTCCCAGTTTCTGGTGAGATCCTTCTCTTTCTGTAGAAGCTCTATCTCCTTCTGATCAACCAGTTCCTTCTTCTTTTCTATCTTTTCTTCCCGCTGAAGGAGCCTCTTTTCCTGGCTTAAAAGTGCCCCTTTCCTCTCGGCGATCTCCTGTTCCGCATCTTTCTTGATTCTTAGGGCATCTTCCTGTGCCTGAACCTTGGCCTCCTTCAGTATTTGACGCGCTTCAGTCTCAGCATCCTGGCGAAGCCGTTCCGCCTGTTCACGATCGAAAAGCTGTTCTTTTTCGGAAAGTTTTTTTGACAGGAAATATGCTGCAGCAGCTCCGATAAGCAGCCCTGCAAGAAGGGTAACTATCTCCATGTGTGGCCTCCCAATATGGATTTATTGCCACACCCCATCCAAAAGCTCTATGGTTACGGATTCAGGCAGGAAAAGTTAATAAGGAGGCAAGCCCAGTAATAGATAAAAAAACGAGCTCCCTGAAGCAACTCATCTCAGCGGAAACCTTGAAATCAATTCCGATCTCTCCCTTGTAAACCCTGGCCTAATTGTGCAATTCCCGTTGCCAGTGCACTCGCAATCAAATCGCGTTAAAACGGCCATTATAAACATGCCCTCATATAAGACCTGCCTCACAGCAGACAGGAGTTATCCCTTTCCAGCACTAAATCCGCTATATATATAAACCCAGACGGGGTTATAGCCTTATTTAAAATTTGCCAACGCAACTAACTCACAAAAAAACGGGACCTTGAGCCGATTCAACAGAGAACAAGGCCATAAAAAAACTGTTAAATTCAAAAAAATCCCGCCATGCCGTGCCTGCTGGGTCTATTGAACCTGAGACTTGCTCAGGTGGGTGTCATATCCGCTTCCGACGCAGAAGGATGTTCCCCTTCTCCACTCTTCCACGGAGGAACGACTCCCTTGTACGGGGTGTTGGCTCAACAAACTGACAGCAGGACACCAACACGGCAGGAAATCCATTTTTAACTGCCTTTTAATAATATGATAACAGATAGTTCAAGATTTTTCACCAAGGGTTTGCTCGATTTTAGATATAAGATCCCCGCCCTTGGTAGAGAGTCCTGATTTTATGGCTTCAAGTTCCTTCCTGGCAGATATACAATCCTTACCCATTATCATGGAGGCAAGGACCATTATCTTGGCAGGTGGAAGACCGGAGTTTTGCTCCTCTACAGAAGCGATCACCTGCTCAACATAGCGAGCCACGGCTTCAGCGTCCAGATCATCATCTTCTGCCCTTAATTCATAAACATTCCCGAGAAATTTCAACTTGATGATTTGAGCCACTGACCCGTCTCCCCTGAACCGTGCTGAATGACTCAATGCCTACCCATGAAAATCTCCGCCGGAGTCTTCATGGTGCTCGTAATGTTCATCAGACGGGTGCTCACCCTCTACCGGTTGAGAGTCACTATTAACCGGCAAAATAGAGATGCGGTTAAGAATGTTCTCTATCCTGCTGCTGACCTCCTGCCGTTCACTATTCATCCGATCAAGGGCCCCTCGAAGTTCGCTGATCTCCCTGTCTCTCTCCTCAACATCATTTTCCAAGCCGCGTTTTTCCTCCAGCAGACGATTACAGAAACTGATAAGTTCTTCTATTTTATGTTCCAGGTGCTGAATCACCTCTAAGGACATCTGAGTACCTCCATGTATATATATTGTGGATCTTTTTACACTATTTGCTCAAAAAGGTCATGGGCAATATAGTCGCACCATCTGACACCTGCACATCCTGCAAGATTGAGCCGGCACCCACGGTAACCCCTTGGCCTATGCGAGTTTTTCCCTTTATGATGCAGTGGGGTTCAATGACAACGTCTTTTGCGATTTTGACATCCGGCTCTATATAAATAGAATTGGCCAACTGAAGCGTAACACCGTTGTCCATGTGAAACCGCCGGATGCGATCAAGCAAAATCCCTTCTGCCTGAGAGAGCTGCGCCCTGGAATTTACACCAAGGGTCTCTATCTCCGGAGCAAAGGGATAGGCAGCAACGCGGTGGCCGGCTTTCATAGCCTGGGCAACGATGTCTGTAAGATAATACTCCCCTTGGGAATTGTCATTGCTGAGTTGCGGTAGAAATTTTCTCAACAGATCTGTACGGACAAGATATATACCGGAGTTGACCTCTTGGATCTGCTGCTCATCCGGTGTAGCATCCTTCTGTTCCACAATACCCACAAACCTAGATTGTTCATCCCGTATGATACGGCCATAACCCGCCGGATCTTGAAAGCGAGAGGAAAGAACGCTCACGTCAGAAGAATCTGTACGATGCGCCTGAATGAAGCGCTTCAGGCTCTGGTCGGAAAAGAGTGGGGTATCCCCACAAGTAATCAGAACTGTCTCACCCGTAACCTTGGGCAGACCACTGAGGACAGCGTGTCCAGTACCCAACTGCTCCTCCTGAACCGCGATCTTCACCCCTTTTTCATGAAGAAACAGCTCCATGAGGTCCCTGCCGTGACCAATGACAACAACTATCTCACCTGCGTTAATACACCTCAAGGTGTCAAGAACATAGGAAAGCATGGGAACTCCAAGCAATGGGTGCAACACCTTTGGCAATGAGGACTTCATCCTTGTACCTTTTCCAGCAGCGAGAACGATGGCTGAAAGATTATCTTCCATTATGCCTCCATTTCTTTCCTGAAAACGCGAGTAACCAGTATTATCTCTTGGCCTCATAAAAAAAGGCAAGCACGACGGCTTGCCTTAAATACTCCTCTTCCCCCAAAGGCCCTATATCATGTGGACTGATTCGCTATTGACAACCGGGTAAGCGCCCTGGCCAATGCAGCCTGAGCCCTGGCCATATCAATATCCTCTCGACCACTTTTTGCCTCAGCCAAGCGCTTCTCTGCCCTCTCCTTGGCGCGTAGAGCCCTTTCTACGTCTATTTCATCTGAACGCTCTGCAGCCTCAGCAAGGACAGTCATCTTATTGTTGGATACCTCTACAAAGCCGCCACTGACTGCAAGCCTTACACGATCACCGTCCTTTTCATAGTGCATAGGACCAATCTTCAACGTGGCCAGTATTGGCGCATGGTTGGCCATTACTCCAAAGACACCGTCACCTCCCGGTACTGTACAGAGGTCGACCTCTTCACTGACCACCTGCTGCCGGGGCGTAACCACTTCGAGATTTAGTTTATTGGCCATATTTTGTCACCCTTTTATGCGCTCTGCTTTGCCTTTTCAATAGCCTCTTCTATGGTTCCTACCATGTAGAAGGCCTGCTCAGGCAACTCATCATGCTTTCCGTCAAGTATCTCCTTGAATCCACGTACTGTATCCTCAACTTTACAGTAGGTTCCGGGGATACCGGTAAAGGTCTCTGCTACGTGGAATGGCTGTGAAAGGAACCTCTGGATTTTCCTGGCCCTCTGAACAGTGAGCTTGTCCTCATCAGAGAGTTCATCCATACCGAGGATGGCGATTATGTCCTGGAGATCCTTATATTTCTGCAGAGTCTGCTGTACACGCCGTGCAGTTTCATAATGTTCCTCACCAAGGACATTTGGATCCAGAATCCTGGAGGTTGAATCAAGGGGATCAACAGCAGGATAGATTCCAAGCTCAGCAATCTGTCTGGACAAAACCACAGTACCGTCAAGGTGAGCAAATGTAGTGGCCGGTGCAGGGTCTGTCAGGTCATCAGCCGGCACATAAACACATTCAACCGCAGTAATGGAACCCTTAGTGGTGGAGGTGATACGTTCCTGGAGCTGACCAAGGTCAGTAGCCAGGGTAGGCTGATAACCAACTGCTGACGGGATACGGCCAAGCAGGGCTGACACTTCGGAACCTGCCTGGGTAAAGCGGAAGATATTATCGATGAAGAACAGCACATCCTGTCCCTCTTCATCACGGAAGTATTCTGCAGCAGTAAGACCGGTAAGTCCGATCCTGGCACGGGCTCCTGGTGGCTCTGTCATCTGCCCGTAAACAAGAGCAGCCTTGGGGAGAACCCCGGACTCCTTCATCTCAAGATAGAGATCGTTACCTTCACGGGTCCTCTCACCTGCACCGCAGAAGACAGAGATACCACCATGCTGCATGGCGATGTTGTGGACCATCTCCATCATGATAACGGTCTTTCCACAACCAGCACCGCCGAACAGGCCCATTTTTCCACCGCGTGGAAACGGGACGAGAAGGTCGATAACCTTGATTCCTGTTTCAAGGACCTTCACTGTGGTGTCCTGCTCTACGAACTCCGGAGCCTTTCTGTGAATCGGATAATAGACATCAGATTTGATGGGGCCTTTACCATCAACTGGCCAGCCAACCACATTCATGATCCTGCCAAGAGATGCCTCACCAACAGGGATCTTGATGGCAGCCCCGGTGTCCTTCACCTCCATACCCCTTACAAGACCATCTGTGGTATCCATAGCGATGCACCGACAAACATTGTCGCCAAGGTGCTGGGCAACCTCAAGATAGAGATTGTCCGGCTCATCACTGATGGCCGGGTTGGACAGCAAGAGACCGTTGAGGATCTCCGGCAGGTTGCCCGGAGTAAATTCCACGTCAACAACAGGTCCGATGACCTGAACTACCTTTCCAATATTTTCTGCCATTTGCTCCTACCTCCCAAAGGGTTGAAATCTTGATTGTTATCCTTTCAGGGCCTCTGCACCACCAACAATATCCATAAGCTCTGCGGTGATGGCTGCCTGACGCGCTTTGTTATATGTCAGGGTAAGACTCTCAATCATATCCTTACAGGCCCTGCTGGCATTATCCATGGCTGTCATTCTTGCAGCCTGCTCACTGGCTCCAGTCTCCAACATCGAGGCCAGGATCTGGACATTGATAAACATGGGCATCAATGTATCCAGTATCTCTTCCGGGCCCGGCTCATAGATGTAGGTAGGCTTGGGACCAGTATCCTGGGACTCCTCATCCTCCGGCCCGGCCAGCACCTGAGGACTGATGGGCAACAGTTTCTGCAAGGTGGGTTTCTGTGTGACAACGTTGACAAATTTACCGTACATCAGGTGCACTTCATCAAATTCGCCATCAAGAAACCGCTTGGTCAGCTCCATGCCTACCTTCTTGGCATCTGAGATATGAGGATTTGCCATGCAGTCAACCAGGTGATAAGGGACTTCCACCCCGCTCTTGGAGAAGAATCCATATCCCTTCCGACCAAGGCAGATAACTGCTACATCCTTGCCCTCGGCCTGCTGTGCACGCAGGTATTTTTGAGTCTCATTGATCAGGTTGGCGTTGAAGGCACCACAAAGACCCCTGTCTGCAGTCACCAGCAACACACAGACCTTTTTGACATCCCTGATCTCCATGAGCGGAAATGCATTTGGATCTGCTATCTCTGACAACTGACCCATGACCTGTGAAAATTTGGAGGCATAAGGACGAAATTCCTCCACCTTTTCCTGGGCACCGCGAAATTTCGCAGCCGCCACCATATTCATGGCCTTGGTGATCTGCTGGGTCTTCTTGATACCGCTGATCTTTATCTGTATATCCTTAAGATTTGGCATCTATTGAGCTCCCTGGCTTAAAGATTTTTGGTGGCCTTGAACTCTGCAATACACTCGTTGATGGCCTGCCTCATCAGCTTGTCGAGATTGTCATCTATAGCCTGTTTATCCCTCAACTCCTCATAGATCTGTGGATATTTCTTTTCTACAAAATCATAGAGGGCCTTCTCAAACTCCTGAATGGCATCAACAGGGAGTTCATCCAACATACCCTTGGTACCGGCAAAGAGGACCAGCACCTGTTTTTCCATTGGAAGCGGCTGATACTGTGGCTGCTTCAGCAGCTCCACCAAACGCTCACCTCTGTTGAGCTGTGCCTGAGTCGCTGCATCAAGATCACTGCCAAACTGGGCAAAAGCGGCCAGCTCACGATACTGGGCCAGATCGAGCCGCAAGGTACCTGCAACCTGCTTCATAGCCTTCACCTGAGCAGCACCACCGACTCGGGAGACAGAAAGACCAACGTTGATAGCTGGCCTGATACCGGCAAAGAAGAGTGATGGCTCAAGATAGACCTGACCGTCAGTAATAGAGATCACGTTGGTGGGAATGTAGGCCGAAACGTCACCCTGCTGGGTCTCAATGATTGGCAGTGCGGTGAGACTTCCAGCACCCAGATCATCATTGAGCTTTGCAGAACGCTCCAGCAGCCTGGAGTGATTGTAGAAGATATCGCCAGGATAGGCCTCACGTCCTGGAGGACGCCTGAGCAGCAGGGACATCTCACGATACGCAACAGCCTGCTTGGAAAGATCATCGTAGATGATCAGGGCATGTTTGCCATTATCCCGGAAGTATTCTCCCATAGCTGTTGCAGCAAAGGAGGAGAGGTACTGCAGTGAGGCAGGCTCACTGGCACTACTTGCAACCACTGTAGTGTACTCCATGGCACCTGCTCTCCTGAGGGCCTCAACCACCAGGGCAACTGTAGCCTGTTTCTGACCAACTGCATTATAGATACAATAAACCTCGGTGTTCTTCTGTGCTATTATAGCATCAACGCCAATGGCTGTTTTTCCAATCTGACGGTCGCCAATGATCAGCTCACGCTGTCCACGTCCAACCGGAGTCATGGCATCAACTGCCTTCAGACCGGTGTAACATGGCTCATGGACCGGTTTTCTGTCAATAACACCAGGAGCCTTCATCTCTATACGGCGGAACTCCTTGGCATCAATGGGACCCTTGCCGTCGATGGGGTTTCCAAGTGCGTCCACTACCCTGCCGAGCATACACTCGCCGACAGGCACCTGGGCGATCTTGCCTGTACGCTTGACCTGATCACCCTCCTTGATCTTGGAGCAATCACCCATGACAGCAACGCCCACGTTGTCCTGCTCGAGGTTCAAGGCAATGCCCATCACGCCGCCAGGGAACTCCAGAAGCTCCATGGACATGCAGTTCCTGACCCCGTAAACACGAGCAACGTTGTCGCCGACAGAGAGGACAGTACCGGTCTCAGCAAGATCTACAGTCTTCTCAAACTTCTCAATCTTTTTCTTGATTATATCACTTATCTCGGATGCCTTTATCTGTGCCATTATCCTATTTCACCCCTCCCTATAGATTCTTTAAAGCCTTCAAGCTGGCTTTTTATACTTCCGTCCCAGACCTTGTCGCCTACATGGGCAATCACACCGCCTATGATGCTCGGATCCTTCTTGACCTCAAGAACTATATCCTTACCTGTTGCCTTGGCAAAAACATCCTGCATCTTCTTCTTTAGGTCCTTGCCTACAGTCACTGCAGTGATAACCCTTGCCCTGACGACTCCGGTCTCCTCATCCATCAACTCCTGATAGGCGTCAGCTATTGCGGAGAGATGATGAACCCGGTTCTGCTCCACCAGCAGCCTCAGGAAACCTGCCATGTTCTCATCGATTTTGTAGGCCTTGATCAGCTCCTCAACTATCTCCTGTTTTGCCTCAAGCGGCACCACCGGACTCTCAAGAGCCGCCTGTATATCGGAATTAGCCTTGAGGAACTTGTTCAGATCCTGAAGAACCGTGTTATATTTCTTCAGTTTCTTGGTCTCCCTGGCCACTGCGAAGAGCGCCTTCGCATACCTTTTTGCTAAGACTGTGCTAATCAATTTTTCTGCACCACCCTTTCAAGGTATTCGTTGATCAAATTGGAATGATCCTTATCGGTCAAATTCTTCTGAATTATCTCCTCAGCTATCCTTACAGCGGCCTCAGCCACATCCTTGCGCAAATCTTCCTTGGCCTTATCCAGCTCCTGCTGCACATAAAACTCTGCCTGAGCCTTAATCCTCTCTGCAGTGGCATGGGCCTGAGCTATAATCTTTTCCTTTTCTGCCTGCCCCTGCTCCACAAAATTCTGCAGAATCTGTTTGGCCTGCTCATCAACGCCAGCAAGCTTTTTCTCATACTCTGCATACCGTTTCTCAGCCTCTACCTTCTTGGCCTCCAGCTCTTCAAAGGAGTTCTTGATCCCCTCTATCCTTCCCTTGAGGGTGTCGGATATGGGCTTTTTGAGAAATTTTACCAAAATCAGAACCAGAAGGGTAAAATTGAGACAGTGCCATATAAAATTCATTATCTGCTGATGCGTCAGGACATGCGCACCACCATGCGCCCCTTCAGAAGCGAATACTATCGAGCTGCCAAGAGTCACGGCCATTACAAAGAAACAGAGCAACAGCAATGATGCAGTATGGTGAGATTTGAAGATTTTCATTTAGACTGCCCTCCCCAGCAACTTCTGAGCGATTTCCGAGGCAAAAACCTCTGCCTGAGCGAGAAGCTCTTTTCTGGCAGCCTCTACCTGGCTGGCCAGCTGACTCAAAAGCTCAGTGCGTTTCTTTTCCGCCTCCTGCTGAGCGGTCTCCAGCAACTGTCTCTCCTCTTCCCTGGCCTCTTCTCTCAACTTTTCAAACTCGGCCTTCCCTGCCTGCCGGGCCTCCTCCATGCGCCTTTCAAAATCCTGGACCAGCTTGTCAACCCGGCGCGCATAACTCTCTGCATCCGCCTCAATGGCCTGCATCTTTCCCTCACGCTCCTCAAGGATCTTCCTAACCGGTTTGTAAAGCATGGAATTCAGCACGGCCATCAATGCCAGCACTGCAATGATCGAGGCCACAAGGGACATATCAATGTCAATCATAAGCTCTCCTACCCCCAATAGGTGACTTTTTGTATCGTTTCAGGCAGTTAATCGCACTCGATAGAAATGAAGCTTCATTCAGAAAAAATTCAAGATAGCTTTTACATTATTTCACGCCCCCTGTCAACGCTTTTGAAGGACTAAACACCTTTTTTATCCCCGTAAAGAAAACGGTGAAGCTGAATCTGGAGCCTTATCCTTGGTTTATCCTCCATAAGCCAATTTGCCAGGGTAACAGGCTGCAACATTCCGGCAGCCGGTGAAAAAATCACCTGCACCAGCGCCTCCAATCTGTGCTGGTGAACCTTTTCCATTGCCCAGATATAATCCCTGCGAGAGGTTATCACAAATTTTATCTGGTCCTGCTCTCCTATCCATTTCAGATTTTCCACACAGAAACTGTCCGGATATCCGCTGCCGGGTGTCTTCCAGTCAAGAATCTTAATAACCCTGGACGGAACTGTCTGAACCGGAACAGAACCGTTGGTCTCCAGGAGGCAGGTGTAACCGTGAGTGAGCAAGATCTCCAAAAGCGCTACTGCATCAGGCTGCAGAAGCGGTTCTCCGCCAGTGAGCAGCACCATGGTCAGGCCTGAAGCCTTCACCTGCGTCACAAGGTCCTGAATTGCAATCTGTTGCCCCCCTTTCCAGGCATACTCGGTATCACAATAACTGCACCGCAGATTACACCCTGCAAGCCTTATAAAGAAGGTGGGATATCCCGTATGACTACCTTCTCCCTGGATGCTTTCGAACAGCTCCGAAACCAGCAAGGTATCGGTGCAGGAATGAGCAAGACAGATCCTTTCCCGCAACTGCTCAACTGCCCTTGTGGTATATCACGCCACTGCTTGGGGTTTCACACACCTTTACCCGGACCATTCTTACGCCGGGATAAGAGGACAACCCATTTTCAACCTGCTGATATATGAACTCTGCCAGTCGTTCGGATGATGGATTTCTGCTGGAAAAGGCAGGGTGTTCGTTGAGATTTTTATGGTCCAGCTCATCCATAACCCCGGCAACT
>JALSKY010000193.1 GCA_026988585.1 Deltaproteobacteria bacterium | reverse complement strand
TCTAAGCCTCCTGCCTCACCACTTGCTCCTGCTTGCCCTGCTGCTGTCAGCCTCATGCGCCATGATTCTATATGCTATCCTGTGCCACAGGCTGCTCAACAGGAAGATATTCATATCGAGAAAGATCGTCTATTCCTTCACCATTCCTGCCCTGCTCGCCTCATATCTCATGGGTCTGGGACTCGTAACAATAGTAATGAGATGGTTCGGTGTGGAGCTCTCCTTTCTCCTCAAATGGATGCTTATCTGCCTCGGCATGGTTGGAGTGGGAATGGTACTGCTTTCCAGAGAGATGCGCCGCAAAATCCAGTACTTCATAAGCACCCACTTCTATGTGAACAAGTATGAATACCGGGATGAATGGCTGGCCTTTTCAAGATATCTGCAGGATGCCACCACTGAACAGGATGTGATCATGGCCCTTGAGGCCATCCTGGAGGACTCTCTTTACACTAAACGTATCTGCATCTGGTCAGGCAGTGAGGATTCCGGGCTGAATCTTGCTATCTCAAGCATCCGAGATTTCGCAGGGCAAGGGGCTGAATTTCCAGGACTTTCAATTCCCCCAGGGCACCCCCTCATCCGGCAGATCAGGCCACAGAACAGCGAAACAGAACCACCATATATCATCATAACATCTAAAGACCAGGATCTGATGGTACATGGAGCTGTAAGACCGGACGAAAAAACAGAAAACCTCATGAAGGAGCTGGGACTTGTGCTCCTCTATCCAATCACTCTTGGAGGCAGCCTCCTGGGCATGATAGGCCTTGGAGCAGAATACACAGGGGGCAGTTATGGACAGGATGACCTCGACCTGTTAAAGGCGCTGTCCACCCAGACCGCCTCAGCCATACTGGTGGCAAGGGCCTCCCTTAAACTTGTCGAGACCAGGCAGAGACTGGCCTGGGAACGGCTTTCCGCCTTTGTCCTCCATGACATAAAAAATGCCGCCAGCATGCTATCCCTACTCAGAGAGAATGCCCATGACCATTTGGATGATCCGGAATTCCAGAAAGATATGCTGGAGGCTGTTGATGACGCACTCAGACGGATGAGACGAGTGGAAAATCGCCTTAAACCCCTGAAAGGTGATATTGAGCCTGTAATGAAAAATATCGACCTGGAGCAGTTTCTCAGGGAAGTGATCCACTGTATGGAGAAGAAACTCTCCCGCATGAAGATTGTCACAAAATTTGGTGAAAAGATCACCATCACCAGCGATGAGGCACTTCTCTCTTCAATCCTTGAAAACATCCTGCTCAATGCCTTGGAGGCAGGCGGAACAATGGTAGATATACGGGTCACCAGGGATGATGACACAGGAGAGGCACTCATAGAGGTGACCGACAATGGCCCGGGCATTGATGAAGACCTGCTGCCTCATGTCCTTTTTGAGCCGTTCAGGAGCAGTAAGGAGGGAGGAAGCGGCATTGGCCTGTGGCAGGTCAAGAAGTTTGTTACCTCCATAGGAGGCAGTATCTCGGCAGAGAACAGACCAGGAAATGGCGCAAGGTTTGTGATCAGATTGCCGCTTGCTTGAACTGGACCCCTTTTTTAGACAACAGGTATTGTTCGCCTTTGCTGTATGAGGTAAGCAAAATACAGTGAAAGGAGAACAGGAAATGGCAAGAAGAAAACACAGTCCAGAGTTCAAGGCTAAGGTGGCATTAGCTGCTGTGAAGGGAGAGGAAACCACCAGTCAGATAGCATCCAGGTTCAAGATTCATCCTGCCCAGGTAAGGAGCTGGAAGAAGGAATTTGTGCAAAATGCCTCTGTGGTATT
>JALSKY010000192.1 GCA_026988585.1 Deltaproteobacteria bacterium | reverse complement strand
AGAAGCATGCAGCCCAGGAGATGGAGGTCTTCGATCTTTCCAGTCCTGAATACGATAGCTCTCTCAGGAAAGCCTGGCTGGATCTTGGCATAGAGCTGATAACAGATTCCATCCCCTCTTTTCTTCAGGATACAGCAGGCAGTGTCCTGAACAGGCTTGTCTTGAAAGACACTCTTAGTGCTTTTGGAACAGGTAATCACCCAAGCACACTCTGCGCTGCTAACTGCCTCTCTCTTCTTGCCAAAAAGGGTGAACTCCAGGATGCTGCAGTACTGGATGTAGGAACCGGTTCCGGGATACTTGCCATGACTGCCCTGGTTTTCGGCGCTTCCTGTGCATACGCTATCGATATTGATCCAAGGGCGATACAGGCTGCCCGGGAAAACATAGCTGTCAACTCCATGTCAGACAGAATTGTAGTTGATGATACCCCGTTGGGTCGATTGAAATCGTTCAGGCCTGATGTTATCATAGCAAATTTGACACCGGCAGTTTTACATGGCCTGCTGGATGAGTTGGGCCGGTTGCTCCTGCCCACCGGTTCATTGATACTGTCCGGTTTTCGGTCTGGTTCATCCATGGATCTGGAGCTGCAGAAATGGGCAGGCCAGCAGGGTTTAATCCGAGCAGAAGACTGCTGTATCTCCGGATGGAAGGGTTTCATTGTTACACCTGTCAGATGAATCTCTATGCTGAATTACCATTTCAGCCGGTTCATCTGTCATACCATGTTTTCATACAAACAAAAGGGTTATAGGTGATCATGCATGGAAGTTTCTCTCATTCTTGTACCTACAGATTTTTCTGATTGCGCCCTCAACTCCCTGAGATATGCTAGGGATATTGCACGCAAGCAGGGGGCAAGGCTTCTTCTCCTCCATGTCATAAACAGGAAGGAGGCAGGCACCTGCGCCAGCTATTCCAAGGTCCCTTTGGAAGATGTGCTTGAAAGGCTTACTAATCAGGCCAAACAGGTGTTCAGGAAGCTGCTGGCCTCCTGGGATGGTGCTGATCTGGTAGAGGAAACCATTGTTTCTGTTGGCACACCGTTTCAGGAGATAGCCGTTAAGGCCAGGAGCTACAAGGTGGATCTCATCATTATGGGAGGTTACGGAAGCCGGGGAAAGGGAGGACAGATTGAGGAGATCTTTTTTGGCAGCACTGTGGAAAAGGTGGTAAGGCTCCTGCCTTGTCCGGTTCTCTGTGTGCCTGTAGGGTGGCCAGAGGAATTCAGGCCTGAAGATGTTTCCACAGGCCAGCAGGAGGGCTGATTCATCCTTGTCCTCAAAGCCGGGTTCCCGTTTTCTGCTGGTTGCAGATATAGGCGGCACCAGCGCCAGGTTTGCCCTTTATCGTCAGGGCGCTCATGGAGATGAACTGTTTCTCCGCCAGGACTATTCTTCTTTTGAGTTCAGCTCTATCACCCCACTCCTGAGGGACATGGTTGCTATGGCGGCTGATCTCGATCCCTCCATCCTGATAGAATCGGTCTGTATTGCAGCGGCTGGTCCTGTCCAGGATGGCGTAATCCAGGGTGTCAATCTCCCTTGGACTATCACTGAGTATGAGGTGAGAGCTGCTACCGGAGCCAAATTCATCTCTCTTCTCAATGACTTTGAGGCTGCTGCCTGGGGCCTTTTGCGCATAGATCCAAAGGATGTCGTTGCCATTGGTGGTCCGGTGCCTGATTTTGGCTTTCAGAAAAGGGATGATGGCACAGGGGAACCTGTGGCTTTGCTCGGTGCAGGTACAGGTCTTGGAGAGGCCTTGCTGGTTCCATGCCCTGGAACAGATA
>JALSKY010000191.1 GCA_026988585.1 Deltaproteobacteria bacterium | reverse complement strand
TATGCTCCAAGCAGGAGATTCTCCAGCACAGTAAGGGGAGCGAATATCTGACGCCCCTCAGGTGAATGGGCAATGCCAGAGCGAACGATCTTTTCAGGTGACATGGAGTGAATCAATTTCCCCCTGAATGAGATCTCACCGGAGGCTGGGCGAACCAGTCCGGATATGGTGAGAAGAAGCGTGGTCTTTCCAGCCCCGTTAGCACCGATCAGGGATACTATCTCCCCCTGATCCACATGCATCGAAATGTTTCTGAGCACGGATATGGGGCCATATGCGGTATTTATGTTCTTTAATCGAAGCATCTGGTAATCCAACTCTTTCCCAGGATAAATGTGGTGTTGCCGAAGCAGCAGGTGCCGGGACATTTCACGGCTTCACATCTGTACACAGGTAATCTGTCTTTTTCGGGTTACCATTGATTATTGTTCGTTTTTTGGTTAAAAGTCAAACATGAAAAAATGAATACGGCTTCATTATGCCTGTCCTATCTCTCGGGTGGTGGCAGAAATGGCCGTTTCATAATTGCAGACATGGATTGCTGCAAAAAAGAACAGGGGAGGTTTTTTTATGAAAATCAAATGGTTCCAGAGGGTGATCTCTTTTTGTGCAGTCATGGCGACGGTGGTACTCTTCTCCGGTACGGCAATGGCCAGTGAGCCCATCAGGGTGGGTGCCTTTCTTGCTGTTACTGGCAAGGCCTCATTTCTTGGGGATCCTGAACTCAAGACCCTGAAACTGTATGTTGATGAGCTGAACGCCAAGGGTGGGGTAGATGGCCGTAAGATTGAGCTGATCCATTACGACACCAAGGGAAAGGCGAAGGAGGCCAAGACCTTTGTTAATCGGCTTATCAAAAAGGACAGGGTTCATGTGCTGATAGGCGGTACTACGTCTGGAAACACCCTGGCTGTGATAGATATAGTGGAAAGATCAAAGGTGCCCTTCATCTCCCTGGCAGGATCAGTCAAGATCATAGAGCCGGTCAAGCCATGGGTGTTCAAGACCCCCCACACCGACAGGATGGCTGCAAAAAAGATCTTTGAGGATATGAAGAGGCACAATATCTCCAAAATAGCCCTTATTTCCGGGAATGGTGGGTTTGACAAGTCCGGAAGGGCACAATGTCTTGCCCTTGCCCCTGAATATGGGATAGAGATCGTGATTGATGAAAAGTATGACAACAATGATACTGACATGACAGCCCAGTTGACCAAGATAAGGGGATCAGAGGCCCAGGCCATTCTGAATTTCGGGTTTGGAAAGGCCCCTGCCATAGTAACCAAGAATGTACGTCAGCTCGGCATAGACCTGCCACTTTATCAGTCTCACGGGGTGGCTTCGATGACCTATATCAAACTGGCCGGGGAGGCAGCCGAGGGGGTTCGCTTGCCTGCTGCAGCCCTTATAGTTGCAGAGCAGCTCCCGGATGATGATCCGCAGAAGCCGGTTCTGCTCTCATACAAGAAGAAGTACGAGGAGACCTATCATGATTCGGTCTCCACCTTTGGAGGCCATGCCTATGATGCCCTCATGATTGCGGTCCAGGCAATAGACAGGGCAGATTCCCTGGATCGTGCCAAGATAAGGGATGAGATAGAGAAGACCAAGGGGTTCTGGGGAACTGGCGGAGAGTTCAACTACTCCCCGGAAGATCATCTCGGTCTGAGTCTCGACGCCTTCAAGATGGTTGAGATCAAGGATGGCAAGTGGCATCTGCTCTATTGATTTTATGGCGGTGTTCAGGCATATGAAATTATGATGAACAGGAGCCCCCTCTCCCGTTTGAAGTCGGAAAAGGGGG
>JALSKY010000190.1 GCA_026988585.1 Deltaproteobacteria bacterium | reverse complement strand
TAATTGATCTTTAGGAAATTTGACCACCAGATTATTTGTGACTAAAATTGGTTAATATAAGGAGCATGGCTAAACCTCAAAAGGAGCGAGGCCTTTCATGTCCAAAATTACTACCTCTTTAATTGCTCTCATACTCATGTTTGCAGCGGTGCCATGCAGCATAGCCGCTGACGACTCCTTCACACAAAAAGACCGGGAGCTCCTGATACGCTTAGATGAAAGGCTGAACCAGATTGACAAACGGTTTGAGCAAATCGAACTGCGCATCTCCGAACTCCGTGAGGATATGAATAAGAGGTTTGAGCAGGTAGACAAACGGTTTGAGCAAATCGATAAGCGATTTGAGCAGGTGGACAAACGGTTTGATTTCATGCTGCAGGTCATGATCGCCATTGTAGGCGCCTTTGCTGCCATAGTAGCAGTCACCATTGGCTTTGCACTGTGGGACAGAAAAACCATGATCCGACCGTTTGAAACCAAGGTAAAACAGATCGAAGATGATATTTTAACAGACAGAAAACGTCTCGAGGCCTTGATAGAGCTCCTGAAACAGCAGGCCAAACATGACCAGAAACTCGCAGCCCTTTTAAAAAACTTCTCGATTCTTTGAAATTTCTTCAGCCAATTCAAGATCCTTCTTTCAGCCACCCGCTATCGCTTGACATACGCAGACAGACACAGACAGTTCCCCTGCCCCGACCGGAAGAATGGAAAGGCATAGAAAGAAAAACCCTTTCATGACAATCCTAACATAAAGTTAAAGGCAAAATCAAAAATCGCGTGTTATCATATATGAAACAAGATTGATGCAAAAATGATGGGTCATAATATCATGACAAAAGAGACAAACAGACTTCCTGTGGCTGTATGGGCAGGCCTATTCCTACTGGCAGCCATTGCAATCTATCTATACATTCCGGTTTTCAAAAGGTTCGCTCAATTGGTCAGTAATGGCCAGGATTTCGACTATATCTACCTGGCACCAGTGGTCCTTAGTTATCTCATCTGGGACAGGAAAGCTGATCTTGCCAGGGCAATCAAGAAGCCGTCATTTTGGGGGCTTATTCCCTTTAGCTTTGGCATCATCCTCTTCTGGCTGGGAGAGCTGGCCGGTGAGTTCTATACCCAGTTTGTAGCCTTCATCCTCATGGCTGCCGGGGCAGTGTGGGCCATTTTTGGAGATCAGGTATTCAGATATCTGCGATTCACCTTTGTAACATCCCTCTTCTTTTTGCCATTTCCGAACTTTATTACCCAGTTAACCACCCAGAAACTGCAGCTCATCTCATCTGCCCTTGGTGTAGCCATGCTTCGTCTCCTTGGACGAAGTGTTTACAGGGAGGGAAATGTTATAGACCTGGGATACCACAAACTCCAGGTGGTAGAGGCATGTTCCGGTCTCCGCTATCTGTTTGCCCTGCTGATACTGGGACTTCTCATGGGATACATAATGAGGCTGCGCACTTGGAAACGGCTGGTGCTTGTAGTTGCGGCCATCCCCATTGCAGTACTTTCCAATGCTATCCGCATCATGGCCACTGCCATCCTGATGGAACATTTCGGACCAGATGCTATTGAGGGAATAATGCATGACTTCGAGGGATTTCTCATCTTTGGTGTGGCATTCCTCTGCATGTATCTCCTATCACGCATCCTGAATCTCATCTCCAGGGAGCGGCCTGAGCCAAAAAAGCCGGAAGATCCGGGGGAACAAGCTGCAAGCTCTGGGAAAGGAAGCAATCCCTTCCTTGCCTACAGCCTGCTGGCAGTGATGGTCCTGCTCATGGGAGCAAGCTGCTACACCTACTCCTTTGTCAATTTTCGTGAAGCGGTTCCAACGTCAAGGCCTCTTGAAGAGTTCCCATCCAGGATCGGCGACTACTCTGGCCAGAAGGCACTCCTGGAACAGAAATTTCTGAATTCCCTGCATCTCACCAGCTATATAATGGCAGATTATGTCGGGCCTGAACGGATCCCCATCAACTTTTATGTTGCTTATTATGAGAGCCAGAGAAAGGGCGAATCCATCCACACCCCTGCAACATGTCTCCGTGGAGCCGGTTGGGTATTCACAAAGGGCGGTGCCAAAACAGTAGATATTCCGGGTATCGGGAAGATCCATGTGAGAGAGGCGCTGCTAAAGAAGGGGAGCCAGAGCCAGCTGGTCTATTACTGGTTCCAGAAGGGAGAACGAACCATAGACAATGTCTGGGCCCTGAAATGGTATGTCTTCTGGGATGCCCTTACCCGTCAACGCACAGATGGCGCTCTGGTGAGGATCATTACACCGGTCCCGCACGATGAATCCATTGAGAAGGCTGAAAAGAGGCTGGATCGTTTCTTGCAGGCAGCAATACCGGAGCTTTACAGATTCCTGCCAACAGGCGATACGAAAAAGGCTGCAAAACAGGAGGATCAGGGCCTGGCAAAGGGATCATGAGACGCTATTCAACTGCGGCAGGCACACGCTATCCCCTTGGGGCCACTCCCACACCGGACGGGATAAATTTCTGTATCTTTTCCAAACATGCCACAGAGGTACAGCTACTGCTTTACAGGAATTACAGGGCTAGGTCTCCTTTCCAGATTATCAAGCTGGACCCTGAAATCAACAGGAGCTTCTTTTTCTGGCACATATTCGTCAACAGGCTCAAACCTGGAATTGCCTATGCCTGGCGTCTCGATGGTCCAAGAGACATTGAACAGGGACACCGGTTTGATCCCCGTATAGAGGTGCTTGATCCCTGGGCAAAGCAGGTTTCCTCCATGCTGTGGGACAGGCCCCGTGCAGTTACCGATCCCCTTGCTCCGCGAATAAGGGGGATAGTCCCTGAAGACACCCCTTTTGACTGGGAAGGAGATTCCATCATAGAGATCCCGCCGGAACAATCCATAATTTATGAGATGCATGTTGGCGGCTTTACCAAGGATCCATCATCAGGGGTTCGGGAGCCTGGAACATTCCTTGGACTCATCGAGAAGATCCCGCACCTGCAGGAACTTGGCATCACCCATGTGGAGCTTCTGCCAACAATGGCCTTTGATGAGCAGGATGTGCCGGAAAATGTGAGAAAACTGGGGCTGAAAAACTTTTGGGGGTACAGTCCCCACAGCTTCTATGCCCTGCATCCCGGCTATCTCAAGAACCCACACAGTCCCAGTTGCAGAAACGAGTTCAAGGCGATGGTGAAGGCCTTGCACCAGGCAGGGATAGGCGTCATTCTCGACGTGGTATTCAACCATACCTGTGAAGGCGGAGCGGATGGGCCTGTGATAAATTTCAAAGGGGTAGGCAACAATGCATTCTATCACCTGGACCCGGAAGACCAGTCCCGGTATCTGGATTTCACCGGATGCGGGAACACTATCAAGTGCAACCATCCCCTTGTGGCCTTTTTCATCATAAGCTGCCTGGAATACTGGGTGAAAGAGTTCCATGTGGATGGTTTCCGGTTCGACCTTGCCAGCGTTCTGGCCAGGGGTGAAGACACCAGGCCGATGTTTCACGCACCGGTGATATGGAGCCTGGAATTCTCTACCAGGTTAGAGAAGACCTCCCTGATCGCTGAGGCATGGGATGCAGCAGGCCTCTATCAGGTAGGGGCATTCCCCGGCTACCGCTGGCAGGAGTGGAATGGAAAATACCGTGATGTCATGCGAAGGTTTGTCCGTGGAGACAAAGATCTCCTGGGAGAGGCAGCCACCCGCCTGACAGGCAGCAGTGACCTCTATGGCTCATCAGGCCGGGCACCCTTCAGCAGCATCAACTTCATCACATGCCATGACGGATTTACCCTGAAGGACCTGGTTAGTTATGAACAGAAACACAACGAGGCAAACGGTGAGGAGAACCGGGATGGTGCCAATGAAAACTTCAGTTGCAACTATGGGGTAGAGGGAGAGACCGACGATCCTGATATCAGGGCCATTCGGATGAGACAGGCAAAAAACTTCATGACCATCCTTCTGTTGAGCCAGGGAGTTCCCATGCTCCTGTCCGGTGACGAGTTCCTGAGAACACAGCTGGGCAACAACAACACATGGTGCCAGGACAACGAACTGGGCTGGATATCCTGGCAGATAGATGAAGAGGGGTGGGAAATGCTGAATTTCTGCAAAAAGATGATCAGCTTTCGCAAAAGGCATCCCAGCCTGCAGAGACGCCATTTTCTCACAGGAAAACCCAATGGAAAAAACGGCTTGAGGATACCGGACATCACCTGGCATGGAAGAAGACTCTATCGGCCCGAATGGGGTGATCCCGACCTCAGACTTCTGGCCTTTACCCTTGCAGGCACTTCACCGGACGAGGAACACATACACGGAATAATAAACATGAACCCGGAAGAAGAGTTTCTGTTAGACCTGCCCGAGCTTCCAGGGCCTGGACGCTGGTTCAGGGTGATAGACACCAGCATGAAACCACCGGAAGAGATCCTGGCAGAGGATCAGCGTGAGCCGATATCCGGGTGGTCATATACGATCCCGCCCCGTACTGTGGCTGTGCTGGAATGGATGTAGATAGATGCACCATCCATCTCTCAGCCTATGAATCCAAATCTTGCAGCTCACAAGGCCCGGAACGGGACACCAAAAGTCTCCAAAAACTGGTGACTAATGCAGTGTAATCTGCTCTCCTGGAGCCAGGCCAAGGGCCTCCTGTTCCATTATCTTCTGTTTTTTCTGCACAAATTTCCTGGCCTTCTCCAGCATGGCCCTCAAGTCAAGAATCAGGGCAATTGAACCGTCCCCCAGTATTGTAGCCCCGGAAAATCCTGGCTGCTGGGTCAGGTAATCTGAAAGGGGTTTTATAACCACCTCCTGCTGACCAATCAGCTCATCCACGCCGAGACAGACCTCGTCACTTCCCTGGCTAACCCTGACAGCAAAGAGCTTGTCTCCCTGTTCCGAGGCCCCTGTCCCCCGGAATACCTTGTTCAACCTGATCAGTGGCAGGGTCTGTTGTCTGATAGATATGATCTCGTAACCCTCTATCTCGCAGATCTCCTTCTCATCCAGTTTAAAGGTTTCCTTTACCGAGGCAACAGGTATCACCATGGCCTGATGACCAACCCTGACTACCAACCCTTTTATGATGGCAAGGGTCAAAGGTATCCGCAGAACAAAGATAGTGCCCTTACCTGGCTGGGAGCTAACCGAAATTGTGCCGCCGATCCGCTCTATATTGCTCTTCACCACATCCAGACCAACGCCTCTGCCTGATACATCCGAGACTGTGGAGGCAGTGGTCATGCCTGGCAGGAATATCAGATTCCATACCTGGCTGTCTGAAAGGGACTGGGCCTCAGCATGACGCATAAGTCCCATCTCCACCGCCTTTTTCAGGATGGCTGAACGATCCAATCCCTTACCATCATCAGAGACGGTTATCACAACGCTGTTGCCCTCCTGGGCAGAGGAGATAACAAGCCTTCCTGTTGCAGCCTTACCCCTCGCTGTCCTTGTGGCAGGGTCCTCGATACCATGATCCACAGCGTTTCGGACAATATGCTGCATAGGATCAGCGAGCTGTTCTATAACCTGTTTATCCAAGGATGTCTCTGCACCATAGAGATTCAGCTCCACCTCTTTACCCAGCTTCCTGGATAGATCCCGAACCAGCCTGGGATAGCGATTGAAGATGGTACTCACAGGCAGCATCCGTATCCTCATTATACCGTCCTGGAGCTGCTGAACCACCCGCTCCAGGGCTGCAGCATTCTCGGAAAACCTGAGCAGCACCTCTTTCAGTGGGCGCAGCTCTCCTATTCCCAGAAGCCTCTCTTCTAACCAGCGGTTGTAGATCCCCTTGAGTTCATCTGACGCCTGAGCCAGAGATGAGCGGAGGACTACCAGCTCTCCCACGTCGCCGAGAAGCGATTCCACCTTGGAGAGGTCCACCTTGATCAATTCACCCTTAGAGGCGGATCCCCCCCTGCTATGCGGCTCCTGAAACGCCTCTCCTCCACCAGACAGATGTTCATCCATCTGGCGCATCAGGAAATCTTCCGCAGCGTTAGACGGTTCTGCTTCAAAAACCTGAGATTCCATATCGATAGCAGAATCCTTCTCTACAAGAGTGCTGGCAGATGCAGGCTCCGCCGTTTTCTGCACCTCCAGGGCTGGTTCCTCCTGTTCCTGGGCATGAACATGCTGATCCACTTCCAAGGGCTCATCCCCTGAAACTCCTGAAAACATGGCCTCTATAGCGGTATCCACCTCATCTGCCTGGTTCTCTCCTGCTCCGGCTCCAGTCTCTCCAATTTCCACATCCTTTTCATGAAGCCCCTCTGCAGAACCAGGTGTCATATCCTGGAAAAGGCCCTCTATCTCATCCTCTATCAAGGCTCCAAGGCTTTCCGGATCCTTTGAGATGGGATCGCCCTCATCCATCACTCCATCTGGAACAGCCAGATTTTCGTCGGAGGCCTCTCCTGGTGCAGTCTCGGAAAAGAGCCCTTTCAGGTCAGGCAGCACTTCCACAAGCCTGTTCCATATCTGGTGAAACCGCTCAACTTCGTCCACCGATACATCATCCTGCTCCAGGCATTGATCAGCAAGATCCATCCACTCCTGAAGAATGGCAACTACAGGCTCATAATCCATGTAGTTGGCTGAGACCTGAAGCCTCTCTGCCGCTTCCCTGCTATTTTTGACCCAGTTCATGTCCGGGTTCGCAGGAATAAGGGACAGAGACCTACCCTCCTGGCTGAAAAAATCCAGGAATATCTGGTATAACTCAGGATCTTCTTCTGAAATCAGGGCAGTACCCTCTTGAACCTGTTGAGGGTCATAGAGAAAGGCCATCTCCAACCCTGCCGAAAGCCTTTCAGAGATCTCCGTCAGGAGTTTATCGGGCTGCAGGACATTTTCACCACCAGAGGCTGAATCGGCTTGCTCCACTCTCTCAGCACACTCTGCAAAGAAACGGCTCAATTCCTGCTGTCCCACATAGTTGGTGACCCGCTCCATATCCCTGAGGAGATCCAGTGCTGCCTGCAGATCTCTATCATCACCGTCCATGGCTGTCTGAAGCTGCCCAAACAGACTCTTCATCTCCTCTCTGAAGATTGCGAGAAGCTCCTGGTCCTCATCTATCTCCTGAACTACAGGCGGAGACAGGGTTTCGGCTTCATCAACACTCCTCTCCATTGCAGAGGCCGACACCTGTTCTGCTGCGTGGTCGCCATCTTCATTACTGGATTCAGCCTGCAACAACTCCTCCAGCGATGAGATTAGATCAGAGACATCGTGATTCTCCTGTTGATTCTCTTCCACATCCCTGACCAGGGTCTTCATCCTGTCCACGCAGAGAAACAGTAGATCAAAACCCTGCTGGGACAGGGTAAGCTCACCACTGCGCACAGCGTGAAAGAGAGATTCCATCCTGTGAGCCAGGGTTGCAATGGCCTTCAACCCCATGTAGTTGGCAGCCCCCTTGATGCTGTGCATATTTCTGAAGCAGTCATTCAGGAGTGCCATATCATCAGGCTGCTGCTCCAGAAGAAGTACGTTTGGTTCAAACTCTTCCAGGTTCTCCCTGGCCTCTACCACAAAATCCTGCCACATTTCCATGTCTATCTCTGCCATAGAGCTCACCTCGCTCCTGTATTGTTCAACAAATCTATCAGACGGCCATGTTCATCCTTGCCAAGCCATGCCAAGGCCCCAAGTTTCATGGCCTCCTGCTGAATCCTTTCATCAGAGACAAGGCTCATAAAGACCACTCTTGCCTCACCATCTACCTGCCGGATATTCCTGACTGCCTCGATCCCATCCATTCCACGCATGGTTACGTCCATTATCACCATGTCAGGCTTGAGAGATCTGTACATCTCTATCCCTTCCTGGCCATCCCGGGCCTGTCCCACCACTTGATGGCCTGCACGCTCTACCGCACCGGCTATCCTCTTTCTCATAAAGCTGGAATCATCCACGATCAGGACCCTCAATTCTGCCTCCTGTTCAGCTCTGTCCGGCCCCTTCCGGATCGTTACATATAAATCCCGCTATCTCCTCAGGCTCCAGGGCACGCTCCTCAAGCTCCTTGTCCATCAATCTCTGCAGGGGAGCAGGACAGACGGCGGTAGCCGGGACCTGAACTACCAGATGCCCTCCATAGCCCATGAGGGCATCCAGTCCCAGATCTATTTTGAGATCTGCCCCTGAGAGCAGTACCACTGTAAGCCGATCCCTGAATATCTCAGCCGCCGCTGAGAGAAAGGAGTTAAGCCCCTCTTCCGGATCCTGAAGATCGGATGCCACCACTGCTGCACCGGCATCATCCGACTCCATATCCCAACATTGATCCCAGCCTGTGAACCATATCTGCCCTGACAGAAGCGGTGCACCAGCCTTTATCTGGCGAACGGAATGGCTGCAGTGCATATCAAAAAAATCGGCTATATGCGGCACCAGAACAGGGCATATATCCTGAAACACCACCAGGGAGTCCTGGAGAAGATTGTTATGGCCAAGAACCGGCAGGATCTTCTGCAGCTCCAGAAGGCCACCCTTGCCGCCGATCAGAAGGGTCAAGTCCTGGGCAGGAAGTCCTGGAGGATGTTTTTCAGCAGGAGGACGTGGCAGCCTTGCCCTGCGAATACCATTTATATTGAATCCCTTGGCCCGGCTGCAAAGCCCTTTGAGCCGCTTCACAAACAACTGCCACTCATCTTCATCCGTGCCAGGTTTGCTGATGAAATCCACTGCTCCCAGCCTGAAAAACTCCATCAGTTTTGGCGTATCACTTGGGGCAAAACTGCTGAGCAGTGCCACTGCAGAAGGGGAGCGGATCATTATATGTTTCAGTGCAACATCTCCACCCATGACAGGCATGTTCAGATCCAGCAGCACAAGATCAGGATGCTGTTCTCCCTGGAGTATCTTCAGGGCCTCCTGACCGTTGGATGCATCTCCTGCAACCTCTGCCTCCATCTCGTTTTGCAGTAGCCGTTTCAGCCGGTTTTTGAAAAAGGTGGAGTCATCCACCAGGAGGATCTCGGGCTTTCCCCTGGCAACAGTTCTGCCTGAAGCAGCCTCGTCCCGCTGTCTCAGCGCCTCGATGAGCAGAAAATTCAATGGGACCGCAACGCTCTTCTCAGGGGAGGCGCCATGGCCCAGTACAAAGGTGCCCCTGCTCCAGCACATGATCTCATAAAAGGCCTCTTCGCCCTTCCGTGGACCAGCCTCTGCATGGACTACTTCTCCACTTTCCATGAATATCCGGCCGGAACCTTCATCAGCAGTGACTGACAGAACCATGGCCTCACCCTGGAGACATACCACCTGGATCAGATCTGACAGGGAAATACCGCTACAAAAACCATTATAGCCCAGATCCGGCGGCGTAAGTTCTATGGAAGGATCCAGCTCAAACATTTCTGCTCCTCAGCATCAGGTATCTGCTGCATTCCAATGTCTGGCTTAAACTGCATCCACCTGCCAGACTGAGATGAGATCCCTGAGCCGTGCAGTCTCACAGGGTTTTGCCCCTGTCTCATCATGAATACGCCTTGGCGTTGCAGGGCTCAGGCACTCGGAAAACTCCTGTACCATCACCTTTCCACCGCACCTCATCACCTCTTTTGCCCCGGTCACTCCGTATCCATCATCACCGGAGAGAAACATGGATAGGACGCCCTCCTGAAAATGCTCACTGGCTGAGAGCAGAATCAGATCTACCGGGCCTTCATGCTCCACCTGAATAGGACGGGTGTCCACAAGCATTTGCCAGCCCTCGTCATTCTGGTCAAAGGAAGCAGCCTCATCACTTGCCAGGAGATATAGGGTGCCTGCTTGTAAAAACTGCTCCTTCTCCGCCCGCCGAACCGGAATTGTGGAGTAGGAATCGAGATACTCTGCAAAGGGGGCCAGGTGCAGGGCAGGGATACCCAATGAAGCCACCATTGGGACCACAGGGGGCACATCTATTGCTGGAATCAGGGAAAGCAGAGATGAGTATCCCCCGGTAGAGGAACTCATCACGATGATCCCAGGAAGATCCTGTTGGGAGGATTCTCTTGCCCTGTTACGCCCCTTTGGCCTGAGCCGAAGGTATCTCGCTGCAGTTACATGGACACCGGCAGCACGGCGCACCTTCTGCCGCAGGACCTCAGCCTGCCCAGCGATATCATCCCCCTGATCCCTTGAGGGCTTCTGAAAAAAATCCACTGCACCGTAACGCAGGGCCTCGAAGGTGACACGGGAACCCTCACCGGTAAATGCACTGACCATGAGGGTTGGCAGCGGACTGCGTATCATTATGTTTTTCAGAACAGTCAGTCCATTCATACCTGGCATATGGACGTCCAAGGTACAGACATCATACTCTCCGGCACTGATCCGGCTTATGGCCTCCTTGCCATTAAGGGCTGTATCCACTGAGGAGACCCTCTCATCTTCTAAGAATATCTTCTCCAGAATTCTGCACATCATGGGAGAATCATCCACCACCAGTACCCTGAGCCCATGCTCCAAGCCTGGAAGGCCACCTATCTCACGATTTTCCACTGCTTGCTGTGTCATTCTGTCCTGTACCTCGCAACAAATTTTGGATTATTTTCCGCTGCTGTCTGCGGCCCTGGCCTTCAGGGCAGATTGCCTGAAAAATCTTTGAATCCGATCCCAGAGCTCCTGTTCCCTGATAGCTACAGTTGCAGCTCTCTTGGAGATAAGCTTCCTGGCCAGCCCCCCCTTGACACTCCGCTCCGGTGCAAGGACAAGGATATCTGCTCCATTTTCTGCAGCATTGAGGAGGGGTGCATCAGACAGGGTTTCATCTCCTCCCAGCACAACAATCAGGAGAGAATCCTGAAACCGCTCCGCAAGAACTCCTGTTATCTCCTGAATGGTTGGCCCATCTGCAATTCTCTCTTCTGCTCCAGATTCATAGCTCGCATGACAGGAAGATTCCTCTATCAATCCTGTATCCACCGGGCAAAAACAGCACGTTCCTGCAGCAGGCCCTGGAACAAAACCGGTGCTAACCTGCCAGCCAAGACTCTCCTCCACCTGTTCGGAGCAGGAACGCACCACACCCTCAGGCAGATCCACAACTGCCCAGATGGCACCATGTTTCACCGGAGGCACACCATGCATCAGCCGAAACAGTTTGGCACATGCCCCATGAGTAGCCAGCACCAGCAGTGCAGATCTGACAGGCCCTGACGTGCATAGAGTAACGCCTTGCACTCCCTGCCGCTCCACCCTCTTCCTGGCCCTGACCATTGCAGACAGGTTCACTGAGGCTGCACTCCGGATGGTCTTGGCCAGGCGCACACCTTCGTCCTCCATGTTTTCAGAGATTGTTCCGGAAGGTTTTGGGAAAAAATCCACAGCACCGAGACGCAGGGCTTCATAGGCTATCCTGCCCTCATGGGCCAGACCACTGACCATGACCACTGGCACAGGATTCCGGATCATTATATGCTTGATGGCGGTAATTCCATCCATTATTGGCATATCAACGTCCAGAGTCACCACATCCGGTTTGAGCTCCTTTATGGCATCCAGTGCCTCTCTTCCATGACGGGCTACACCAACCACTTCAATGCCATCCTGGGAAGAGAGAACATTTACCAGGGCCTTTCTCATGAAGGCCGCATCATCTACCACCAGGGTCCTCACATTGCTTTCAACCGCCTTTTCAGTCACTGATCTCCCAGCCCCCTTTCTCAAAACTGTTTCCACCTGCAGCTAACCTATGGCAGCAGACCAGCTTGCCTCAAGCTTGGACTTCTCTTCCGCCATCTCCTTGGCCACCTTTTTCACAGTGGCAGCATCCATGTTCAGGGTCTTGGGGACCATGAGCTTTTCCGGCATATGGCTGCTCGTCCAGCCAATTTCAAGCTTCTGACAGAGCTGATCCGCCAGAAAGACCACGGATGCTGCAACAGACTCCGCTCCGGCACTGGCTGGGTGATGATGGTATCGAATCACATTTACCAGCCAGTCGCTGAGTTCCCATTTCTTTGCAAGATATGCCCCTGCTTCTGCATGGCTCAATCCGTAAATCTCCTCTGCCTTGAAAAAGGGAACTTGGTTTTCATCCTGGATCCTTCTTATCTCTGGAAGATGGTCCTGAAAGTAGAGACACAGTATGAATCTTCCCATATCGTGCATCAGGCCAGCGGTGAAGAGCTCCTCCCGATCCAGACCAGGGACATGTTCGGCAAACGCCCTGGAAGCCCGGGCAACTGCTACGGAATGCATCCAGAGATCCTTGGCAGACAGACCTGATTCACTGATATCCTGTGAAAAGGACTGGGTCAGGGCCAGGCCTATCACGAGATTCTTCACCTCTTCAAAGCCAAGAACCACTATGGAATGGGAGACCTTGGTAACATGGCCGGCTACACCGTAGTAAGGTGAGTTTGCAACCCTCAGGATCTTGGCGGCAAGGACCAGGTCCTCTTCTATTATCTTTTCAAGGCTTTTGGCATCGCCCACTGAATTATCCATCTCTGCCAGCACCCTCTGCAGGGTCAAGGGCATTGACGGAAGATCTTCAACACCGTCCAGCCTTTCAGCTATTGAGATCATCTGATTCCCTCACACTATTTTTTCCTTCCATTTCTCTATCTCATATCGTCCCATCTCCTGCAGCCCTTTAAGTTCAGCCACTCATCCATCTTTTCCTGTTTTTTGAGAATTTTTTTATATTTTTTTCTCTGTTTCCGATAATGATCTTAGATATCTGCTGGTTTTATTCCTTTTTTCATGAATAGAGGAGTCTAAACGGATGGGAGACTTAGTACTGACAGGACCGGCCTTGGAACGGGCCAAACATCACATCGATGATGCATTGATCAAGGCAGGGGTCCATACGGTTTTACTCATTGATGAGGCAGGCAACGTGGTTGCAAA
>JALSKY010000189.1 GCA_026988585.1 Deltaproteobacteria bacterium | reverse complement strand
ATCCCTTTGGCAATACCCTGGGCAATCCGCTCAAGATAGGCATCGGATTTGAGTCTCTTCTCCTCTTCCCGATTACTGATGAAGGAGACCTCTACCAGAACAGAAGGCATCCTTGCACCGATGAGCACAAAAAATGGTGCCTGCTTAACTCCAAGATTCCTTACCCTTCGATATCTATGGGCCAGGGTGCCCACCAGGTTGTTCTGGACCTCAGCCGCCAGCCTGGACGACTCTTTGACCTTGCTATTTTTCAATATTTCATCCAATATGCTCTTAAGCTCACCAATACGCTTTGTAGATGTAGCGTTTTCCCTTGCAGCAACCCTCATGGCATCCTCATCCAGGGCAAAATTGAGGAAATAGGTCTCAACTCCGCGTAATTTACGATAGGGGGCCGCATTGGCATGGATAGAGATAAAGAGATCAGCCTTTCTGGAGTTGGCTATGGCCGTCCGCTGGGTTAGAGGCAGATACCTATCCTTACTTCTTGTTAAGATAACCTGACAGCCAATCTCCTTTTCCAGCCTGCGCTTCAGTTTTTTTGCTATCTTCAGAACCACATATTTTTCCTTGAGCCGCGTGGGACCAATGGCGCCAGGATCCTTGCCCCCATGACCAGGATCTATCACGATTCGCCTGACACAAAGCCCCAGCTGCTGGGCCAGAGACAGATCCTTGCCTGAACCCCTGCCTCCTTTATCCTTATAAACCGGGGGCACCGGACAGGGTTCCGATTCCTTTTTCCTGGTATATTGGGAGCCAAAGGCATCCACTACAACGCGGAAAGGGCCTTCAAGATAGAACACCTTGGTCTTTTCAGTCCGGGCAAGGTCGAACACCACCCGCACAGTCCTGGGACGGTACTGAGCTATCCTGACCCCTTTCAGGAGCCCATTGTCTATCTTCACCTGATCCTTCAGGGTCAAGGCCTTGTATGCGGGCTCCAGGTCCAGATATAGCCTCTTGGGAAGACCAGCCTTTCTGTTTGCTGGAAGAAAACCCTTTTTGATGGTAACGGCCCTGTCAGAATCTATTACCACCCTGGTATAATCGGCATCAGACCAGTATCTGATATTGTGGATGGTTGCCGGATGTTTGGCAGAGGCTGGCCTGGACCTGCCGTTTTTACCATTAGTTTCAAGAAGGTTGCTGGGAGAGATAGAGGGGTTGACTCCCATCCCCTTGAGACGGGTCTTTGCAAGTTTTGAATGACTTCCTGAGGGATAATCTGCCAGAAGACGTCTCCATGCCTTTATGGCACTGCTTGGTCTTCCTGTGCGTTTATAGATCTGCCCTATCTCATAAAGGGCATCATCGGCCAGGCGACTCTTGGGATAGTACTCCACCAGGACCTGATATCGCTCCAGGGCCTCCTGAATATCGGACATCCTCATAGAGTATCCATAGAGCTCATTGTAACAGCGTCCCATCATGAAAAGTGCCTTGGCAGCAACTTCCTGGTCCTGGGAATGGGTGAGATAAACCTTTCTGAACTTGACTATGACATTTTCCCAGTTCTTCCTGTACTTCCTCAGCCTCTGACTTTTGGCCAGATGATCATAGGCCTTTTTGGCCTTTCTGTAATCCGCTTCTGCTGAAGAATACTGCTTGGTTGCAGAAAGGGCCTGCGAACGGAGTTCTCCCTCTGCCATCCAAAAGAGAAAAGAGAGAAAAAAAATGGAGAATAGGAACAGGGGAGGATGGATCACCCCTCTGTATCCTGTTGAAAGTCTCATCTGATTCAATATATTATCTGTTTCTTCCAGGCCTTTTTACCTGTCCTGAGGTCTTGCCGCCAAGGGCATCCTGTTTCAACTCTGCCAAGATATTGAGTGCCTGTAATGGAGTAATATTATCCAAATCGATATCTTTCAATCTTTTCCTTAGTCCGCCATCTCTCTCCACCACCATGGGTAATGCCTTCTGCACAATCACCTTTGTGCCGATATCATCTCCTGAGGCAGCAGGGACCATCTTTCCCCTGCCAACATTTCTGTTTATCTCACTGAGTATATCATTGGCACGTTCAACAACAGGACGTGGTACTCCTGCAAGGGCAGCTACCTGGATACCGTAACTCTTGCTTGTTCCGCCCTGTTTCAGGGTGTGGAGAAAGGCTATTGAACCCTGAAACTCCTGTACCTCTACATGCATGTTTTTAACCCTGGCATCCCGCTTCTCCAGGGCGGTCAACTCATGATAATGGGTCGCAAACAGGGTCTTGACACCTCCCTTTTCACCCCTTCCATCATCTCCGGCACCCATGGACAGAAGATACTCTGCCACTGCCCATGCAATGGCCAGGCCATCATGTGTACTGGTACCCCGCCCGATCTCATCCAGAATCACAAGACTTTGCGGGGTTGCATTGTTGAGGATGTTTGCAGTCTCACTCATCTCCACCATGAAGGTGCTCTGTCCGCGAGAAAGATAGTCTGTGGCACCAACCCTGGTAAAGATCTGATCAGTAACCGGTATAACTGCAGATTCTGCCGGTACGAAACATCCCATCTGGGCCATAATGACTATCAGGGCAGTCTGTCTTAAAATTGTTGATTTTCCAGCCATATTCGGGCCGGTTATCAAAATAAGCACCGAATCTTCCCGGGTGAAAGAGATATCGTTTGGCACAAAGGCCTCAGCCAGGGTCTTTTCCACCACAGGATGGCGCCCCCCTTTTATTTCCAGATCAAACCCTTCAGATAACACCGGCCTGGTGTAACGATTTTCAAAGGCAGTCTCAGCCAGAGACACAAGGCAGTCCATGGTTGCCAAAATATTGGCGATTTTCTGGATAGTCAGCCTCTCTTCTGCCACTTTTCCAGATATTTCCTGAAAAATTTCATACTCGATCTGGAGACGCCTCTCCTGGGCCGTCAAAATTCTGGCTTCTATCTCTTTGAGTTCAGGGGTTATATACCTCTCTGCATTGACCAGGGTCTGTTTTCTTATATATTCATCCGGGACCTCTCCAACCTTGCTCTTGGGGATCTCTATGTAGTAACCAAATACCTTGTTATAGCCCACCTTTAGAGAGGAGATACCTGTCCTTTCCCGCTCGTTTGACTCGATACCCGCAATGAAGGAGCGGCCTCCCTGCTGTATCTCGATGAGTTCATCCAGTTCGGGATTGAACCCCTTTCTAATCAGTTTTCCATCTCTCAAAGTGAGTGGCGCATCCTCCCTCACAGCCCTGTGGATGAGAGTAACCAATGGCTGAAGCAGGCCAGACAATCTGTTCATATCCAGAAGGAGTCTTTGCAGCATGGAAGGAAGATTATCGTTATCACCACTTTTCTGCACAAAACCATCTCCATCCTCTTCTGGCCCTGAAGCAGCCATGATTGCAGAGGCTGTTTCTTCCTCCCCCTTTTTTTCATCTGGAATTCTTTCATACAGATGATTAAGAGAAGGGACGACGGAAAGGGATTTTTTTAATGAAGTCAAATCCCTGGCATTGGCATTTCCAAGAATGACCCTTCCCAAAACCCTTTCCAGGTCATGTACACCCTTCAAAATCCGCCGGACATCATTCCTTAATTTCTCATTTTTCAGATAGAACTCCACTGCATCGAGACGGGCCTCTATAGCCTTTTGATCCATTAAAGGATAAAGAAGCCATCTCTTCAGGAGCCTGGCCCCCATGGCAGTAGTGGTATGGTCTATCACAGAGAGCAGGGTCCTGGAAGCAGTGCCGTCCAGGGAGTTCTGGACCAGTTCCAGGTGGCGTTTTGTACACTCATCTATCATGAGATAATCATTTATCCTGTATGGAAGCAGGGCTGATATGTGAGAAAGATCACCCTTCTGGGTCTCCATGCAGTATTTGAGCAGGGCACCTGCCGATGCGACAGAAAGGGAGTTATCCTGACCCTTCTCCCTGTTACGGGGTCTATCTTCCTGAAGGGCAAGACCAAATCCATCCAGGGTGATCACCCCAAAATGATCCTTCAGGATCTGCTCTGCCCTTTCAAAACGAAACCAACTCTCCGGACGATAACTTATGAAGAGATTGGAAAATGTCTGAAGAAGACCGGAAACAAGCTCTGAATCCCTGAAAGAATCTGGCAGAAGCAGCTCCCTGGACTCGATCCTGAACACCTCTCCCAGCAGTTCTCTCTGCTCCCTGAACCAGGTAGTCCTGAATTCACCAGTAGAGATATCCACAAAAGCAAAACCAAACCCGCTGCCAGACCTGTCAGGAGATATGGCAGCGAGATAGTTGTTCTCCCTGGCATCCAACCCCCCGGCAAGTGAGATGAGCCCAGGAGTGACCACCCTGACCACCTCCCGCCTTACTATACCCTTGGCCTTTCTGGGATCCTCGGTCTGTTCGCAAATGGCCACCTTTTCTCCGGCCCTGACCAATCGGACTATATATCCCTCAGCAGCGTGAAAGGGGATTCCGCACATGGGAACAGGATTTTCCTTCTTTCTATCCCTTGTGGTCAGGGTTATATCCAGCAGCATGGATGCCCTTACCGCATCTTCATAAAACATCTCATAGAAGTCACCCATACGGTAGAAGAGGATGCAGTCCTGATACTTCTCTTTTATCTCCAGGTACTGCCTGAGCATAGGGGTGAGTTCCTGTTCCTTGCGTGCCATTTTTTAAAGTTTAGACCATCAACCTTTCAATTATTCGGTTCTTATGTTATTTCCTTATTAAAAAATTTGTAATCCTTGAGGTCACAGTGGTGGTAACTCTAATCCAAAACAGGAATAAAATCTCAAAAAAGGCTATGGAAGAGGTGATGGGCTTCTTCGAGCCTGACCTGCTTCTGATAGAAAACTCGTTAAAGAAACATTTTGCCTCACACATATCTTTTGTCAACCAGGTTAGTGGCCATATACTCTTTGCCGGTGGCAAGAGGCTCAGGCCTCTTCTCACGGTATGTGCAGCCAGGCTCTGTGGTTTTGAAGGTGAAGATATTTATGACCTGGCCGCTGTCCCTGAGTATCTCCATGCAGCAAGCCTTCTCCATGACGATGTGGTGGATGGAGGAGAGAAACGGCGAGGCAAGACACCTGCCTATAAACTCTGGGGGAACAGTGCTGCAGTCCTGGTTGGAGATTTCATGTATGCAAGGGCAATAGAGCTTGCCACAAGATTTGAGGATATCCGTATCGCCAGGGCCATCTCCAAGACCGTTGCCCTCATGGCAGAAGGAGAGATAATCCAGCTTCTCCATGCAAAGGTTCCATCATTTGATGAGGAGACATATTTCAAGGTGGTTGACAGGAAAACGGCCTCTCTCATCTCAACCTCCTGCCGGATCGGTGCATATCTGGCAAAGGGTTCCAGGGACAAAGTTGATGCCATTTCAGGTTATGGACTCCTGGTAGGGCAGGCCTTTCAGCTGGTTGATGACCTTCTCGATTATATGGCTGATTCCGAGGAGTTGGGAAAGGCTGTTGGAACCGACCTTGCCGAAGGAAAGCTTACACTTCCCATTGTTGTGGGCCTGGAAAAGGCATCACCTGAACAGAGAGAGAGGCTGAAGGCCATACTTTCCCAGGGCTATGTAACCCCTTCAGAATTCAAATGGGTCAAGGAGGTGCTCCTGGAGACTGGAGCGATAAAATACACCTATACCAGGGCGAAAGGACTCATAAACAGCGCCTGCGAAAGACTGGATATCTTTCCACACTCTGAAATAATGGAAAATCTCAAGGTTCTTGCTGGATATGTGCTGGAGCGGCGCAAATAGGAGATGCTCCTCCTGTTCATGATGCTGTTTTCTGGAAAAGGCTCTTATGGCTCAAACAAAAGGGGTGAAAAGGAGAGATACCGGCTTCAAAACAGGGGTAAAATGGGTCTTCATAACTGTATGGAGCATCATTTTCATCCTGACGTCACCAATGATGCCGCATATCAGAGAGATTCCACTGAATATCTACTCCTTTGCCATCCAGGAGGAGAAGCTCTCCATAGATGATGTTTCCCTTACAGAGAAGAGGGGAAAGCTGCATCTCTCCTTTGCATTGAAAAACGGTTTTACCTTCCCTATAACCCAGACCATTCAGTCGGGAATACCTGTAAAATTCACCTATGAAATAATTATCCTGAAAAAGGGTTTTTTCTGGAACAGTGAGATAGTCAATCTCAAACTGACCAGAACAGTTACCTATCACAATATCAGAAACAGTTATCTCATATCGGAAAACTATCCCAGTCTAAAGGTTATCAATTTCAACACAATGGAAGAGGCAAAGAGATATATAACGCATCTAAGTGATCTGCCTCTGATTCCTCTTGCCAGCTTAGACAAAGACACCTCTTACACACTGAAACTCAAGGCATCCGTGATGAAACAGGGGAAAAAGATGCCATTCTATGGTCTGATGAAGGTCTTCACCTCTTTTGAGATGGAAACGGATTGGTATGTCCTCAAGTTCTCATACTGATATGAAGAAACGCAGGGAAAGGGTGCTGCTGTTTATAATAGTGATCCTTATCGCCCTGTTTGCCGCCATAGAGTTCAGACTGGTTCAGTTTATATCGCCTATCACCACCTACAAAAACATACTTGTATTTACCATCATCAATATCAACCTGCTGTTGATACTGGTGTTGAGTTTTCTTGTGATCCGCCACCTGGTAAAGGTCTTTTTCGAGGAGAGAGACAACATTCTTGGGGCCAGACTCAAGACCCGTCTTGTCACAGCATTCATATTCATCTCTCTGCTTCCGACCACACTCCTCTTTTTCATCTCATATCAATTCCTTCAGACCTCTCTTGCCTACTGGTTTGATGAAAAGATAGAAAAATCTCTGGAAAGGGCTATATCAGTAGGCAGAAATTACTACCAGCAGCAGGTAGATCAGCTCAAAGGGGTCAACCTTGCCATATCTGAAGGGGTAGAGCGTTCCTGCATAACTGCCAATGGAGCCATAGAAACCGATTGTGTTGACAACCTTATATCACCACCCTTTGGGATAGTTCCGTCCTCTGTATTGACAATGGTCCAGGTACACGCAGTGGAACTGTACGATATGAAGGGCAACACAGTTTATTCAAAACTATGGTTTCCCTTGACCCAGGATCTTCCGCCTCCAGATTTCTCGACAGTAAAATCCGAGAAAAAACCATCGGTTTTCGTGCTCGAACACACATCAGGAACCATTCTGAGGATCATATCTCCTATAAAGAACGGAAAAGGGACCACAATAGCACTGCTCTCAACTGCCAAATTGATTCCAGGATCAACCATGGAGGAACTGGACTCCATAAAACAGGGCTATGAAGAATATAAGCAGCTCAAACTGTTCCAGGATCCCCTTAAATCCACACTTCTTGCCACCCTGTTTCTGATCACCCTGCTCATAATCTTCGTATCAATATGGTTTGCCGTAAAGATCGCCAATGGGATAACAATGCCTCTTCAAATGCTTGCAGATGCAACCCAGCGAGTGGCCCAGGGGGATCTGGACTTTGAGCTGAAAACCCAGGGCAGGGATGAACTTCAGGCCCTGGTCCAGGCCTTCAACACCATGACTGCTGACCTCAAGGAGGCCAGGGCCAAGGCGGAAAGGGCCTCCAGAGAACTGCTCAAGAGCTTCCAGGAGCTGGAAAACAGGAAGAAATATATAGAGATGCTCCTGGAAAACATAACAGCAGGGGTAATAAGTATTGACAAGGCAGGCAAGATAACCACCATAAACAGGGCTGCCGGAGAGATTCTTGGCATAGATCCTCAGGAGATGGTTGGGACTCACTATAGCAGACTTCTTGACCCGGAGCTGTCAGAAGAGTTTGAATATATACGTTCCGAACTGCTGTTCAAGGGTACAGAAACCCTGAAAAGGCCTATAAAAGTGGAGGTTGAAGGCGTTTCCAGGTCACTTCTTGTAAACTTCTCGGTACTCAGGGATAGAGACGGGAAGATATCAGGCATTCTGGTAGTATTCGATGATTTAACGGATCTTGAGAGGATTCAACGGATAGCAGCATGGAGGGATGTTGCCAGACGGATAGCTCATGAGGTAAAAAATCCGCTGACTCCTATCAAGCTTTCGGCCCAGAGGCTCAGAAAGAAGCTGGCTAACGCCCTGAATGAGAAACAGAAGAGTATTCTGGATAGATGTACAGAAACCATAATTTCCCAGACTAATGAACTGAAAAGACTGGTTGATGAATTTTCCAGGTTTGCAAGAATGCCTGCTCCTGTATTCAAAAAGGCTAATCCTGAAGAGATTCTCGAAGAAGTGATATCCCTCTACAGTGAATCCCCTGTAGAAATCGTTCTGGATATAGCACCTGACCTCCCCTCTTTGAGTATAGATCCAGAGCAGATAAAACGTGTCTTCATAAATATCATCGACAATGCCATATCTGTAAAACCGGAAGGCAGGGTTGACATAAAGGTATATCTGGACGGATCCAAAAAGATGATGATATTTGATATTATGGACCAGGGTCCTGGTGTCAAAAAACAGGATATGGAAAGGATCTTTGAACCCTATTTCACCAAGAAAAAGGGTGGAACCGGTCTGGGGCTTGCCATTGCGAAATCTATAATAGAGGCCCATGATGGGGATATAAGTGTGGAGCAGAACCGACCTACCGGTCTTATATTCCATGTGGCACTTAGAATATCCAAGTAGGTAAGATGAAAGATAAAAAGATACTGGTAGTAGATGACGAGCAGACCATCCTGGATACGGTATCAGATATCCTGGAAGATGAAGATTATCAAGTGATAACCGCCATAGATGGAAAGGAGTGTCTCAAGATCATTGCAGAAGGAGATATGCCTGATCTGGTGCTTCTGGATATCTGGATGCCTGGAATAGATGGAATAGAGGTATTGAAAAAGATCAGGGAAGAGAACCCTTATCTTCCAGTGATCATAATGTCAGGTCACGCCACCATAGAGACGGCAGTAGAGGCTACAAAACTTGGGGCATTCGATTTTATTGAAAAACCCCTCTCCATGGATCAACTCCTGGTTTCATGTGAAAAGGCCCTGAAATTCAAAGAGCTCCAGGAAGAGAATGTACTTCTCAGAGAGAAGGCAGGCCATGTCAAGGAGATAACCGGAACCAGCATGGTCATTCAGGAGCTCAAGGAGCAGATACAGATAGTTGCTCCAACAGATGCCTGGGTGCTGATCCAGGGTGAAAACGGCACAGGAAAGGAGCTGGTAGCCCAGACAATCCACAGGTTGAGTAAACGGGCTTCAAAACCCTTGATAGATATCAACTGTGCTGCCATACCGGACGAACTCATTGAGAGCGAACTGTTTGGACATGAAAAGGGTGCCTTCACAGGGGCAGCTGCAAGGAAGCGCGGAAAGTTTGAACTTGCCAATGGTGGAACCCTGTTCATGGATGAGATCGGCGATATGTCCATGAATACCCAGGCAAAGATCCTCAGGGTTCTTCAGGAACAGAAGTTTCAAAGGGTTGGTGGAAGCCGGACCATAAAGGTTGATGTGAGAATAATTGCAGCAACCAACAAAAATCTTGAAGAGGAGATAAAAAAGGGGAACTTTCGTGAAGATCTCTATTTCAGACTGAATGTAATTCCAATAATTGTTCCTCCTCTGAGAGATAGAAAAGAGGATATTCCTATACTGGTGGAGCAGTTTTTGAAGGAGTTTTCACCTGGAGGAGTAAAGATAGAGGCGGAAGATGGTGTTATCCAGGCCCTTCAGGCCTATGATTGGCCAGGCAACATAAGAGAACTGCGCAATCTTATAGAACGGCTTGTTATTCTTTCAAGAAACGGAAAGATACGTTTCAAGGATCTTCCACCTCAGATAGTGGAAAAGGCAGGAATATCTGGCAAGGTAAATGCCACGTCGGAAAATAGTTGCTGCTTCCAGGATACAGGATCGGCTTATCCCAGCTGTTTCACCTGTCCTGACTTCAAAAAGGCCAAGACCGAATTTGAACGGGAATATCTAAGGATGAAGCTCAAGGAGTTTGACGGCAACATAAAAAAAACAGCAGAATCTATCGGAATCGAACGGAGACACCTGCACAGAAAGATCAAAAGCCTTGGACTTGCTTAAAACCGACCGAGCTCACTGGTTTTTACGGAACGCAGCGGAGTAAAAATCCAGTGCACATACTATTAGGTAAAGGCTTCTCCAGGCATGAGATGTACAATGTGAGGTGACTGGTCTCACAGGCCGGTACTATCTGCATGAAAGGAGAAGACAACATGAAAATCAAGAAAAAGGCCAACGTAATCGATCTTAACAGTATTGTAGATGTATCCGTGGATGTACACAAGGATAATTTATGCTTCTTTTTTGAGATCGATGGTACCCAGTATACAGATGTCTGCAAGAATAGAACCGCTATTATCGAGAAAAAGCTCCTTCAGTATGGAAACATTGCAAAAGAGGCTAAGAGAAAAGGTCTCAGGGTTATATGTGAGCCAACTGGACAGTACCAGAACAAGCTCATGAGAACTGCAAGGAGGCTGGGATTTCTCACCTGTTATGTAAATGCAGAGTCTGTTGCAAGGTTTCGTGTCATAGAATCAAACGATTACAACAAAACAGACAAGAAGGATCCAAGGGTTATCAGTACCCTTGGCAAACTTGGCAAAGTCATAGGGTTCAGGATGATTGGAGAAAGGTATCTAATGCTCAGAAAGCTTCACAAGATCTACGATGAGTGCGAGTCTGTTGTTACTTCTTTAAGATGCAGGATTCATAAGGTACTTGTGGAGCTTTTTTGTGATTATTCCTTCAAGAAGGACTTTTTGTATAGCAGATCAGGAAGGGTCCTTGTGAAGATATATGGATGCAATCCCTATAAAATCACATGCAGAGGCAAGGACGCCTTCTTTTCTACCATGAGACAGCATGCTCCTGGCATAAGAAATGATACCATAGAAAGGCTTTGGAGGGATGCAAAGAGTTCGTGTCTAAACCAGTTGCCTGCAGGCTATTTGGATGTTCTTGAGGGATATCTGAAGGATTTACTGGATGATTATGACAGAATGAAGAACAGGAAAGAGAATATAACCAAGCAGATGGTAGCCATACTGAAACAACTAAGGCAGGACGACCCTTTGATTCCGCCTCCAACACCAAGATTTATATCAGAAAAGAACTTTGCAAGACTTCTGGCAGAAACAGGCCCTTTGAGAGACTTTACCAACTGGAGAAAGCTCATGCGCTATGCAGGATTGAACCTAAGGACAAGGCAAAGTGGCACGTTCAAGGGCCATGACAAGATCAGTAAAAAAGGAAGAAGGCTTCTCAGAAAGGTGCTGCAGTGTATTGCTCTTCCCCTGGTCAAAAAAGACAGGCTTTACGGAGACTATTACCACAAGAAGAAACAGGTGCATAAGATGCCAGGGAACAAGGCTATGACAGTGGTTGCTAGGCATCTTCTTAGAAAGATTTATGGCTGGTACAGATCAGGACAACCATTTGATGAAAAAAGATTCTTTACCTCAATGAGTGAATACAAGAGACTAAAAGAGGCTGCATGACTGAGACTGTGTTTTGTGTAACGCTCTTCGCTGCGGCTGTAAAGGACAGGTCCCCGTCCTTGACAGCCTTGCTTTGAGCGTTGAACCTGAAGGTGCCGACGGCGGGAGGACGCCGACTTTTTTACCTCAGGCAAAAGGACTATAGATGAATACGTAGAAACAAAAATAAAGGTCCGGTGAGCCCCGGCCCATAGATGACCGCAATTCGCTCGTGATCCCTTAATGGGAATCATCAGGTGCACTATATGTCACTAGGGCCGGGAGTTCCCGACATGGCCGATAAAGTATGTCTGTAACCGACCTGATTCAAAGGTCAGGACCGAAACATGGTAGCATTGCCAGTCTGGAACCACCTCACCAAGGACCTGAAAGGATGACAGCTATGTGATCTTATCTCAAGCCTGGAAAAAGGCCTTGACTTCTATCGCCTAAAGGTAGCGAATTGTTATGCCCCTTTTTCTTTAATGGCCTTTCTTGGCTCCGCGGTGCGCTAAAGCTATTCAGCACCTGTCTAAATCCTTTTGCCTTTGCTCTCCCTGCCCATTCCTGAGCCTGAGCTGGGAAGTCGCTATTCCCTCGCCGTCGCTTTCACCTTCAGGTTCAGCAGGCGGCTGAACTAAGGCAAGACCGCTGTCAAGCGCTCGCCTTGGTCTTGACGTGTGAAGAAAAGCCTGCTATATAGCCTTTATCTCGTAGTGTTACGCTTGCCAATAATTCTTATTTTCTCCCTGTGAGCGGTGGGCGGGGTGCTTTAGAGCTAGCACCCTCGTACACCACCGCGACTGCCCACTCCCTAACTTTCAGATTAAAATCTCCGGAGCTTGAGTGTAGGGCTTGTTAGTGTGCCAAAACTCGGAGTAAAGTTGGACTAATTTATTAACATGCTGAAAGCCTTATTAAATCTCCATGCGTTCTCATGCCGACTGTTATCGTTATGAGCATACACTTAAAACCATTACAGGTTTTCCCTTTTCGGTCGGCATAACATTCTCAATATAGTGCCTGGTTTCTGTATAAATTCCCCTTATAGACGACCATTTTTTCTCGATATCCAAATATTAATCAGTTAAAGCTGGAAAATATGGGTTAATATGAAAATTTTACTTCGGATTATCCATATATTGAAATAATACATAGGGCATCATGGATGATCAACCGCATTTTAAACCAAGTCCTAAATTGCGATTGATCGAATTGGTAACCATTTTTTTAATTAGTATTTTTTCATTTTAAGTTTGCTTAGCCTCTCATTTTAAGCTGCCTTAGCAAAACAGCAGACCTCATAACAGTGTATTCTGATTGGAATTTTCCCAGCCGCCTGTCGGTGGATTGGAAATGTCTGTGTCCGTCTGTGTCAGTCGAGCGGAGCGGGTGGTTATAGATAAAGAAAATTGAACCCCTTATACACC
>JALSKY010000188.1 GCA_026988585.1 Deltaproteobacteria bacterium | reverse complement strand
AGGCAGCCACTTAGAGATATTGTAGGACCGAGAATAGATCCACTATTCCCGGAAGATGATCTGTTTGACAAGGCGTTATCATTCCCCTGGAATATCCATCCCCTGGCATTTATGGATTACGATGAGAAGATGATCATACAAAAAAACCGGACCTTTGGATGGGTTCAACCTCAAGATACTGATCCTAACTCGTCCAACTGCCTCTTGAACGCCTTTGCCAACCATGTCCACAGAAACAGATATGGTTTTCATCCTTATGTATGGGAAATGGCCAATATGGTAAGAGACGGCGTGATTGACAGGACAGAGGCCCTGGAAAAGATAGAACCGCCTGAGAATCAATCCATGGTAGAGTATTGCAGGAAAAGACTTGGACCAATACAGTAACTATCATATATCATAACATCTTTGTGAGTTGAGATTATGAAGGCCATGGTTCTGGAACAACAACCCGGGCGCCTGATCTCCAAAGAGCTGCCTATCCCGGTGCCTGGACCAAAAGAGGTATTGATCAAGGTGGAGGCATGCGGTGTGTGCAGGACTGATCTCCACATTGTGGATGGTGAGTTGAACAGGCCGAAACTCCCTCTGATCCCTGGCCATGAAGTAGTGGGTACCATTGTTGAGACCGGTTCCAGGACCCATTTGCGCCGGACTGGAGAACGGGTGGGTGTCCCCTGGCTGTTCAAAAGCTGTGGCGTCTGCCGCTATTGCAGACAGGGGAACGAAAATCTCTGTGAACACGCACTCTTTACCGGGTACACTGCTGATGGCGGATATGCAGAATTCATGACCGCCAATGAAAATTTCATATATCCCCTTCCTCCAGATTATGATTCCATAAAGGCTGCTCCCCTGCTCTGTGCAGGCCTGATCGGTTTCAGATCCTACAGGATGGCCGACGAGACTGCAGGTGAGAGGAGGATAAAAAATCTCGGACTATACGGTTTTGGCGCTGCCGCCCATATCATTGTGCAGATTGCCGTAGCCCAGGGCAAAGAGGTCTTTGCATTCACCAAGGATGGTGACAGGGAGAAACAGGAGTTCGCACTTGATCTTGGAGCCTCCTGGGCAGGGGGTTCCAGTGATATGCCTCCGAAACCACTGGATGCAGCCATCATCTTTGCTCCTGCAGGCTCATTGGTCCCCAAGGCACTAAAGGCCCTGGACAAGGGCGGAATACTGGTCTGTGCAGGCATATATATGAGTGACATCCCTGCATTCCCTTATGAACTGCTCTGGTGGGAGCGAAAGGTGCTATCGGTGGCCAATCTCACCAGGAATGACGGCTACGGATTCATGGAGATCGCATCAGAGATAAGACTGCACACAGAAATCACTCCATACCCCCTTAAGCAGGCCAATGCCGCCTTGGACCATCTTCGTTCAGGCAGGCTGAAGGGGGCAGCAGTACTTATCCCGTAAGGCCCCCATCCTTACCCCTTTTTATACCGCTAAAGTTTCTGAATAACGAACCTGGTAGCGTAGGCCATGGCGAGTCCCAGGAAAAAGCTCATCAGGGTCCCGATGATTATATATTCTGTCTCCATCCGGTTCTCCCTATCCTTTATCTCCCCGAACCTCAATATGGACTTGGCTGCAATCAGAAAACCTATGGCCCCAGGCTGATCCACCATTACCAGGAGAAATATGATAGCCCGTTCCAGTTGACCTATAGTTCGTCCTCCATCTGCAAGCCCTTTGCGGGGTCTGAACTCCTCATTTTTCCCAGATTGATCGGTTTTCTCTATTTGCTGGAGGAATGGTTTCACCAACATACCGATGATCATGCCTGCTGTCCTGACTGTCAAGATG
>JALSKY010000187.1 GCA_026988585.1 Deltaproteobacteria bacterium | reverse complement strand
GCAGCAGTGGAAAGAGAGAAGGCGGAACAGGCCAGCAGCCTGCTGAGCGCTGGTGTCTCCATCCTTGGAGCACTGTTCGGACGTAAAAGCGCCAGCAGAATCGGCACGGCAGTGAATAGAGGAGGCCGCGTCCTGAAAGAGAGACAGGATGTTGGCCGGGCATTGGACAGGGTACAGAGGATAGAGGAGAAGCTTCAGGAGTTAGAAGCCGAGCTTGAGGAGAAGATAGAAGAGATCTCATACAGATACTCCCCTGACAACTACCCTGTAGAGCGATTCACGATAAAGCCCAAAAAGGCAGATATCCAATGCAATGAGATGGTCCTTCTATGGAGACCTGAGTTTTAGGCGAGCCAAATCTGGAGCCGATACCACCGGTGCGGAATGGAGATCTCTTCTATGGTCTCTTTCCCATTAAGTGATTCAGGCTGCCAGACACTCTGAAAGACGGCTGGCGATAAGGCGCGCATGTGCCTTCTCCTGCTCTGCCAAACGAAGGAAGATGGCCACCTCATCTGCCTTGGAAGTACGGGATGCCAGGGATCTGTAAAGATCATAGGCACGGAACTCTATCTCTATGGCCATTTCACTGAAATTGACACAGGGATCACCCTGGGCAGACATCAACTGGACTATGGCAGTGGAGACCTCCATGCCTCCCTCCATCACATCCCCCTTGAGCCTGGAATAGAGCTGATCAAAGGGCTCCAGATCAGGATGAAACTTCCTTGCAATATTATAGATCACCTTGGCATGACCTGTCTCCAGCCTTGCAAGGGATGCTGCACTCCTCTTCAGGTCATCTGTATCCAACTCTTCGGCACAGATGGAATAGAATGTCTCTGCCCCCTTTTCCAGCTCAATCCCCTTCAGCAGAATCCCGTGAAGATCTCCTTCCTGGGGAAATAGGGCAATTCTGGGAAATCCTGGCAGGCTCTTGCCATCCCATGCCAGGATACCACCCTTGAGATTATAGATGGCAGGAAACCCCAACCCGAGATCTGCCACATAGTTTGCAGCCATTGCAGAACGTTTTCCGCTTCGGCAGTAAAAGACCAGTTCCTTATCCTGGTCCATCTCCAGGGCAGCCAGCTCCACATGGTTCAAAGGTATCAAAGTTGCCCCTGGAATATGTGCTGCTGCGTACTCCTTGGGTTCTCTGACATCTATCAGGATATATTCTTCTTCACGCCTCTCTGACTGATATCTTCGCAGTTCTTCCGGTGAAATGTCTTTTACTTTCATGCGACGCTGACCTACCTTTCAAGAATAAAAAATGCCACTTTCAAACAGAGTTAACAGGGCCTTCAACCCTTTGAAAGGGGGGGATGTTCATCCATCAGCTGGTCCAGCGGATTCTCAGGAATATCATTGGAATAGTGCCAATATCGCCTGATTGCACTGACCTTCCAAGGCAATTCTTTTGATGCTATATACTTCATCAACTCAATGGATATATCCCCTTCAGCCGCCCCTTTCCTTCCCTCATGGGTTCCAAAGAGCAATATATCATTGAGCAGCATAGAGTGTTCACTGTCTTCTGTTAATTTCTGCCAGTTATGAAAATCCAAGAAGATCCCGGACACAAAACCGGAGCACCAGTCTGTCATAGAGTTCCACAGAAGCTCCCACTCGTCCTCTCCATAAGAGAGCAGAAGCGGCCTGTAGGTCAACTCATCTCTATCCAGTTCATCAATGATCCGGTTATACATCTCCAATATTATATCAATAATCCTGGAGGCATGTTTGGGGTTTATATAGCTCACTTCCTCATCATCGGTCTCGCCATAGAGTACTGGCAGCCAATGTGATGGCATGAT
>JALSKY010000186.1 GCA_026988585.1 Deltaproteobacteria bacterium | reverse complement strand
ACTGTTCACGAATATCCCCTAAGATTATGAAGTTCAAGATGGTTAAAGTACTCCCTTGCTGGAGAGTACGCCCCCCACCCGTCTGTCCAGCATGGTGGCCTGATCAAGGGCACGACCAAAGGCCTTGAAAAGGGCCTCAGCCATGTGATGACTGTTCTTTCCATACTCTACATTAAGGTGCATGGTTATACAACTGTTCACCGCCACTGCCCTGAAAAACTCCTCTATTAGCTCAACATCGAAATTCCCTATCTTTTCAGTAGGAAATGATGCCTGAAAAACCAGATATGGACGATTACACAGATCCACAACTGCCCGGGCCATGGCCTCCTCCATTGGAAGGAGCTGGGAACCGTATCGCCTGATCCCCTTGAAATTGTCTGCTGCCTGGTATATGGCCTGGCCGAGGCAGATTCCAACATCCTCTACTGTATGGTGGAAATCCACATGGATATCGCCACTGGCCTTTAATTCCAGGTCAAAAAAACCATGGACCGCAAAGAGGGTAAGCATGTGGTCCAGGAAACCCACTCCGGTTTCCACATCCGCGGTTCCGTTGCCATCGATATTGAAAGTTACGGAGATATCGGTCTCTCCTGTCTTACGGGATATGGACGCATTCCTGCCATTTTCCATAGGTCATATCTCCTTCTGAATTTTTCCGTGCAGCAACAAACAAAATAGATAGCGACTCACAGCATCCGGCAGTGTCAAACCATTCTTACTCTGCTTATCAGGCCTGATATCCTGGGCAAACCCTGCAATCTGCCTGATCCGGATTCAGCAACTCTTGCTTCTTGCTGCTGCATAAATGGTCTATACCATCTTTAAGCTGATACCCTGTATGGCCGATTCATATCTTGAGTGACGATTTTCAGGGCTGGGAACAACAGTAACAATCAAACAGGAGCACCTCAACAGTTTGGCACGCAGAAAAAAGCAAGAACTGCCCAAGATCGACCATATGATCGCCCCGTTGGCAGAAGAATTTTCCATCCGGCTCTTCCCTGTACAGGATATCCCCGCTGCCGTGGCCTGGGCAGAGAGAGGCAATATTGCCATTCATGAAAATTACCGGTCAAGGAAGAGGCAGTGCTACCATGTTATATCTGGCGATCGGAACCTGTTGCAGCAGTTCTGTGACAGGATGAAGGTTCCTGAAAATGCCATTACCGCCTCTGAGTTCTTTAGATTCTGGCACCTTACATGGTATCCAAACAGCGAATTTCTGCCTCCGGAAGAGACCCGGAAAAACCGATGCATCACCAGCGTCAGGCAACTACGCTCATGAAAATCTGGCGCAACTACGGCGGGAGAGCCCAAACCCATCCATTTTAGGGCCTCAACGGATTTTAGGGCCTCATGTAGGCCCAACCCTCTGCCTGCCATTCAGCAATGGCCCTCACGGCTGCCGGCACTGTACTGAACAGTTCCGGAAGCCTGCTTTTCTCGATCTCAAACGCCCTCAGTGAGTTTTCACAAAGATATACCTCTCCCCCATCCAACACCAGTTGCTTCAGGTTATCGAACAGGGGACGATCACACTGGGTACAGCGAGTTACCGAATCAGCATTCCCAAGGAGACGCACCCTGAGTGTATCACCATCCCCCCTGGTCTTCAAAAAGTTCAGCCCGTTTTTCACTGCCACATCCCACCGGTCTTGCTGGGCAACGTGAATAAGAAGCTTCAACTCATCTGCCATCTTTTCCTCCTGGTCTCATAAAAAGCAGACTCCACCCTTACTGGCACAGGATGAAAAACCTGCACAATTGACAATAACAGGGTTTACAATAGCAGGCATGTTGGATCATTAAAAGATGCAGCACCACAACTTCAGT
>JALSKY010000185.1 GCA_026988585.1 Deltaproteobacteria bacterium | reverse complement strand
AAAGAGAAGGCAAAAAACGGACAATTTATTTGTCAAAAAACCGGTCAACTTTATTTGTTGCTAACAGAGAAAACTCTCAAAAAAGGACAAGGCTATTAGAGTAACATCCCGAACACCAGTCAATCTGATAGAATGGCGGGCCAATCACTATTTTTTATTGTCAATCCCTTGGGGCCTGCCAGCTTCCTTAGAGAGGATATCATAAATCTCCGCCGGATTTTTGTGGTTATTTCTTGCGATTTCCTTGATACTCTCCATAGGGGTTGAGACCTTTATCCCATGATTTTCAAGTATCACTACAGCCTGTTTGGGCCTTAGCCCAAGGTTACGGGCAACTCGTTGCAAAGTGAACATCTCTGCATGGGGCACAGGAGGGGCTGGGGTCTGCCAGCTATTCTTTATATTTGCCTCCAGTTCAATAATGTAACGGAAAGGAGCCTTATAGGTTACAGTGCCCCAGAAACAGTAAAGAGTAAACAACAGTGTAACCACCACTATAACCGGCCTTTTGAGGGCCTGAAACATAGGCTTCCAGTTCAGAAAGAGGTGATAGATGGAAAAAATGATAAAGAGCAGGCCAAAAATGGTATGGGATGCATCCCACTGATCCTTGTCCAGACCAAAAAGATGCCAGTCTGTCCAGTATGCAACCCTTCCGTGAGGACGTATAAACTCCACCAGACCTGTTACTGCAGAAACTATAAACACCAGAAAAAGAAAGAGACTCACCCATTTTTTCATGATCCTGCCTCCATTTATCTACTTAGAATGAAATCCTTGGAGATGCGTATCGATATAGACAGACATCGATCCTGCAGATGCTGGTCAATCTTTTTTCCCTTGAACCACACCAGCTCACTTCTGACCCCAACTGAAATGAAGGGCATCGACCTGGCATGAATCCAAGCAGTCGCCACAGTTCCAGCAGTAGGCTGAGCCTCCCTCCTGCCTGGCAGGATCAAGACCCATTGGACATGCAAGCTTACAACGTCCACACTGGACACACTCTTCATGATCAACCTCCACCTTTAGCTGGCGCCGCTGACCCAGCAAGGCCAGCAGGGCACCAAGAGGGCAGAGATATCTGCAGAAGAATCTCTTAGAGACAAGATGCATAATCAGCACCAGGATAACCACTATCCCCTCCAGGGCCAGGGTGCCAAACATCACCAACAGCATTATCTCCCTGCCAACAAGACCTGGAGGTGAGAGAAAGACAAAGATGGGAGCACCAAGGATCATGGCCAGCAAGAGTTCTCCCACAAGAACGAACCAGAGGATCTGCCTTGGCAGGGGATTCCCAGCAGCCCTGTATCTACGCCTGCGAACCAGCCGAATTACACGCTCCAGTAATTCAGAAAGGAGGCTAATGGGGCAGATCCAGGAGCAGAATACCCTGCCAAGGAGAGAGGCAAGGACAACAGGTAGAAGCATCCCTACCAACAAAGGTCCATATATCCCCTTGGAGGTGAGTATGGTTTCCAACCCTTCCAGGGGGGAAACAAACCAGAGGTTGCCTATACTGACGGACTGGTACCATCCCTGAATAAAATCTATATGATATCTGAAGTTGAGAATTGGAGCGGCAATTATCAGGGAAAAGGCCAAAAGAAGAGTGACCAGGCGCAGCCTCCCATAGGACCGCCTTTTTCCGGTTCTGGAAGAACCAGGAGTTCTGCTAACGCCCTTCATGACCACTCCCTGCTGCATCAAAGGAATAGACAGGTTGAACATTTATGGCCTTCTCGCCATCATCCCGTGTTACAGGACAGGCATGAACACAGAGTCCGCAACCGGTGCATTTGTCCTCCACCACCACAGGCTTCATGGCCTGAAGTTTGATAGCAGTCTCCTTGAAAGGACAAACATTGTAACAGGTATGACAGAGGAGCCCCTCCTCCTTCCAGGTGAAACAGGAATGCTTGTCTATTATGGCCATTCCCATTCTGACATCCTGCTGCGATACCTTCTGGAGGCTCCCTGTAGGACAGACCTCTACACACTTCATACACAGCCAGCAGGGAACTTTTGTAACATCGATAACTGGAGTGCCGGCAAAGACCCCGTTCCGTATATCCAGTGGGCGTATGGAACCGTAGGGGCAGACCTCCACACACCTGCCGCAACGCACACACCTTAGAGGAAACAGCTCTTCCGGCACCGCTCCAGGCGGCCTCAACCGGTTGGTACGGACTGGAGAAGGGAACAGGGGCCTTGCTTCAGCCTCATGCCCAACAGACCACAGCCTACCTGAAAGCCCGAGCAGGGCTACTGCCTTGAAAAATCTTCGCCTTTTTCTGTCAACCGCCATAACCGGAAATGGCTCCCGAGAAGAATCATACTGGTTTTCTGCCAAAGGATCTGCTGGGGCGATACTCCCCCTTCTCTATCCGCTCAACCTCATCTTCTGCATGAAAATATACCAGTCCCAGGGCCAGTACATCTGGCAGCTCCCTTATCTCCTTGGTCATGAGCTCCATCTCCTCTGAGGTTTCAGCATCCAGCACCAGAACAAGATTTCCCTTCTCATCCTGTCCATGCAGCTCTGCACCGGAGATGGCAAGCAGCATCTCCTTTACCCTGTCAACTTTATCCGGATCTACCGTTACGACAAAACCGCCTATTGGCATAAGCTATCCCCTATGGCAATCGCCTCCTTCTACTAACAGAGAGGGCTTTACTCCCTTTCCAATGGCAGAGGGAGGGTTTTCCTCAGCCCTGGTCTCTTTAACTGACCTCCGCCATCAAACCGTTTCAAGCCCCTGAACGATTTCTTCCCGGTGGTGCGGCCTGTCAAGACCACCTGTTCCAGATCAGCAGGAAGTGCACTGTCCAGTGTAACCTTGTCCTGAAAACAGGGATCACCACTGGTGCCGACAGGTCGCCTGGCCTGTTTCAGCGCTGGCAGGAGGTATTGCGCAATATCCCCGCCAAGCTTCTGTTCCCCGGTTATAAGGCCGGAACACCTTGCAACGCGAGCCCTGATAGATCCGGTAGAACAGTATTGGAGGCCTGCTACCTTGCACAGACGCAAAAAATCGTTGTCATCGAGCCGTTCTATCTCTCGGTACCTGGCAGCGAGGTCAGCCCGCTGCATCAGATCAAGGCCACGGGAAAGCTGTTCCCTGCTTTGGGCCATAGACACCGCCTTTTTCAAAGGACCGTTGACCCGCAAAAAGGGAAAACCTTCCAGCCTCTCAAGATCACCGCACCTCACCCTGGCACCATCCAGTATCTGCTCCATATTCAGCCAAAAATCTGCACACTCCAAACCTTTTCCCTGGTTTTTCATGGCAAAATAGGGAGGTTCAACCCTTTTTGAACAACCATGGAGCAGAAAAATCAGAAAGAACAGAAAACATAGAAAAGCTCTGGCTCCAGCCATCTCCACCTTGGAAACTGAAAGATCCATGAAAACATCCCTGTGAAAACAGTTACAAGATAAAAGGGGCTCAGGTCTTACACCTGTGCCCCTGAGTTTTTTTATAAGGTGTTGAGACACCCTTCTACATGCGGACTATATATGGTTTAAGGGGCTTGGGCCCTGAAACCTTCTCGATTCTGCATGCGCATATCTTGAATTCAGGCTCCTTGGAGCCAGGATCATAGGCATCCTTGGTTACCCGGTTGATCATCCTGTCCTCATCCATATCGTGCCAGTACACAAATACCATCCCCTTTACCGGACCCTCATAGACCTTGGCAGGCAGGATATTTCTGCCTCTTCTCGATTCCACCAGCACCATATCTCCAGGCTTGATACCAAGGGCCTTGGCATCAGAGGGGTTTATCTCCACGTATGCATAGGGATTGGCCCGCAACAGCTCTGTTATCCTTCCTGTCATTGACATAGTATGCCAGTGATCCACAATCCTGCCTGTGGACAGATAGAAGGGATACTGTACATCAGGCATCTCTTCAGGTCCCTTATGAGGCCTGAGCCAAACCCATAGCTTCTTGTCTGGATGGGCCGGGCCATAAAACTGCAGGGGTTTATCATCCTTCGCATGGACATCTGCAAGGGGATCTATACCTCTTACAAACTTCTTGTACGTACCACCTTTCAGGGCAAACTCTTCAGTAGGGGCAGGCCACTGAACACCATCTGCCATCTTCTCCAGCACCTCGTAAGTTGCCCCGCGCAGATCATTATCCCTGCCCTTGGTGAGTTTCTGTGTATATTCATCCCAGATAGCCTTGGGCAGCGCATAGTCTGGTTCCAGCCCCTTGAATGGTTCTACACTCTTCTCGATTACAGGATCTTGCAGCTTCTGGGCCAGCTTTAGTGCCCACTCCCTGACTATCCAGACCTCAGGCATGGCCTTACCAGGGGCATCCACCGCCTTTCTGGTTATCTGGGATCTTCTTTCAGTACAGCCGTAGACACCTGTCTTCTCAAAATGGAAGGCTGTAGGGAGAATCAGGTTGGCCAGTTCCGTGGTCTTGGTGGGAAAGATATCTGTTACAACCATGAAACAGTCCTCCCTGGCCATCCCCTTCCTGTAGAGATCACAGTTGGGCAAGCTCTGGGCCGGACTGGTACAGTTTATCCAGATGGCCTTTATCTTACCCTGGTTTATGGCTGAAAACATGGCCATGGTATGATAACCAGGTTTGGGGGGAATGCGCCCAAGTGGCACACCCCAAGCCTCCTCCACCTGATTTCTCAGCTTCTCCTTTTTCACCAGACGGTGACCGGGAAGTATATGGCACAACCCTCCACCTTCCCGAACACCACCACAGGCATTGGGCTGACCGGTCAAGGAAAAGCTGTCTGCACCAGGCTTGCATAGCTGTCCGGTGAGGATATGCAGGTTGTGGATCATGTTGTTGGCCCAGACACCTCGCTTTCTCTGGTTTATACCCATGGTCCACATGCTCATTGTTGCACTGGATCTGGCAAAGAGCCTGGCCACCTTTCTGATCTTTTCAGGAGTAATGTTGCCCTTGCATATCTGTGCTGCCTTTTCCGGGGTATAATCAGCAAGAAACTCCTTGTAATCCTCGAAAGTTACTTCCTTCTTATCCTTGCCGATCCTGAATGTTGCGTAATTTTCTATGAACTTCTCATCAGCCAGTCCCTCATCCAGAATCACATAGGCCATTGCATTCAGCATTGCAAGGTCTGTTCCCGGTTCAAACATCAGATGGATATCAGCAATCCTGGATGTGGGCGATATCCTGGGGTCGGCATTTATAACAGTGACGCTGTTCCGGTTATCCAGTTTGCGCCTCATGACCCGGCGGAAGATTACAGGATGAGCTTCAGCCATGTTGCTGCCGATGATAAAGAAACAGGTGGCCTTTTCTATATCTGCATAGGAACCGATGGGTTCATCTGCACCGAAGGAGGTGAGATATCCGCCAACAGCGCTGGCCATGCACAACCTTGGATTTCCCTCTACGTTGTTGGTTTGAAGACCTGCCCTCATCACCTTCTGGAAGAGATAAGTCTCTTCTGTAAGGGCCTGTCCGGAACCGTAATAGGCAACAGAATCGTTGCCGTGTTCCTTGACTGCCTTTGCAAACCTGTCTGCTGCTATATCCAGGGCCTCTTCCCATGAGATCTCCCTGAACTCATCCTTCTTGCTCTCCCTGTAGAGGGGAGTTGTCAACCTCTCAGGATGCCCCATCAACTTGTAGAAGAGCATCCCCTTCATGCAGAGATACCCCATGCTGGTCCTGGCCTCCGGCACCCCCTTTATGGCAACTGCACGACCATCCTTCACACCCAGCCTGACCCTGCACCCAACACCACATAAGCGACAGCTTCCTATGTGCCAGGAATCCACATCAGCAGCCATCGCCTCTTCCGGTGCATCAAAAGGGAGTCTGAGCCCGATATAGGAGGCGGCTGCAGCAGCGGCCGTTCTCTTCAAAAAGTCCCTTCTTGTCAAACCCATAGCAACCTCCTTCCTACTTATGAACCGTAAACTTATGTGCAGGATGACATTCCCAACACTGTTTGCCCGTTGTCTTCTGCTTACACTGGGCATCATGACAAACAGCACAGCTTGTTTCGTCTGGAACCGTCTTGAGCTCCTCGAATGTTCCATGACATTCGTAACATTTGACCTGGGCCATCCCATGAGCGGACTCGTACCATTCTTCATAAACATCAGGAGTGGCATCCCTGTGACAATCCTGACAGGCAATCAGTTTTTCCTGCTCACTCAGAGCAGGATGGCCTGAGACAGGCTTCATGGCATTCGTGTTGGGAGAATCACCTGTACCGCTAACACAACCAGCAAGGAGAGCGGTCAAAAACCCTGTTATCAAAAAACACCTTATCTTAATCTTCACAACTCACCTCCAGGATATGAGTAAAAGTGAGAACTAAGCTAACTTTTAAAAGGATCAAGTGTTCATACCATTACATACATTATTATTTTCAAAAAAAAAGGGCTGGCAGACCACCAACCCTTTTTAAGCGAGTGCAAAAAACTGGCAACCAGCTTAACGCCGTCACCGATGTAACATAAACATGAAACAGATCCCATTCTGCTCCCAAAAATGTTTAAGGGGGTACGGAGAAATACCGCACCCCGATTTTTTAGTGCCGCTGACGGCTCACCTATTAAAGGGGACCAGTACTCATCACTGTGCTCAACGGCTCTATCTTGTTGTTCTTGATCCTCCAGTCATAAATGGCCTGCATATCCTTGTAAACCTGAAAGATCTGGAAGAAACCGTGCCAGTGGGCATAATCCGGACCATTCATGGCTACTCCCTGACGGGCACGCCTGCCAGTATGGTGCCAGAGATAATACATGAGTTCCTGGAAGCCGTCAGACCAGGCATCTTTGCCCAGCAATCCCTTGGCTGCCAGATCCTTCTTCATCTTCACTGCACCATCCCAGTAAAAATTATAGAGGGCTACAGCATCATCAAGATTCTGCCTCTCCTTCTCTATATGGGTTGACCCATGACAATTGGCGCAGACCTGCCTCATGAGCTTGGCACCCTTTTCTCCATCTCCACGCTCTCCGCTGCGGATAACACTCTTCTTGTGCATAAGATCCCATTTCAGACGCTCATTGATGTTATGAGTGGTGGAGAGCTCACCGATACCGCTCATATGACAAGTTGCACAGGTGGGCGCCGTATAGTCTCCAGGCTGCCAAGCATCTGGAGCAGAATCCCATTCCCAATCCTCGCCGTGGGTCAAAAATACCTGCCCATGTTTGCTCTCGATATATATCTCAATATCAGGGTGGTCAGGTCCCAGGTGACAACTTGCACATGCTTCAGGTTTTCTGGCCTCAGCCACAGAGAATTTATGTCTGGTATGACAAACCGTACAGTTGCCAACAGACCCATCAGGGTATCTCTGCCCAACACCGCCAGGCCAGGTGTTCTTGATGGGTTTGTTATCTGGGCCAAGCTCCACCTCACCGCCATGGCACATCTGGCAGCCTGCAGCCCTGGATGCAGAGACACTCCCTGGATCGTTGTTACCAATAAACTGTGCACCCTCCAGATGATACATCAGTTTTATTAGTTTTCCGTTGAGTTTTGAAGGATCCACAACAGGCTTGCTGGAGAGCATTGCATGACCGCTTTTCAGGAACTGCTCCACCTCGGTGGGATGACATCTAGAGCAGGTCTTGGAAGATACCATGGGGGAGATATAGATGTCTGACCCCTTGATACCTGAACACTGACTGGCCATGGGTGAACTCTTCTGGACAACATGGCAGTCATAACAACCTACAGAGGCATGGGCCATCTTGCCAAGCTTCCAGGACTCCACAATGCCAGGTGTCTTCTTGGCATGACATTCTATACACTTGGCAGCCTCAGGTGTCATTCCCCTCTGCACTACCAGGGCCTTGTGGAACTGTGGCGTGACCGTAGAAGCCTTGGATGCGGCATCCCCGGAAGGGGCCTCAGCTGCCATGACAGTTACAGCCAAAAGGCTGAACAAGCATCCGGTCAATCCTGCAACACCAAGTTTGACCATAATCTTTTTCATCTTGACCCTCCTTTTTCTATTCTTCAACTTAAATTGAACTCTTTGTCAAAAAACTCCCTAAAAAAATCTATTCGCTATAACCAAGATCCCTGAACCTCTGGACAAGATCTCCATGCCCTACCATATGGTGACAATCAATGCAGTTCCTCTCTGTCTGCCCTGCAAGATAAGCCTTATGTGCACTCACCGCCTTGGCAGGTATTCCTGGGGCAACGAGCTCCTTATGACATTCGAGACACCCTGACTCATAGGCCTCATGGACATAAGGCCCTCTCTCCTTCCACTGTTTGAGCCACTCTGTCTTTTTGCCCATCCAGTGGGCCTTGGCATCATGAATCCCTGCTTTGGTCTTGGTGGTAAGATAGTTCATGAGACTATCGTGAGGAAGGTGGCAGTCAACGCAACGGGCCCTGATGGCCCCCTTTTTGTCCAGCCCGTGAGGACCTGTCACCCAGGTATCATAAAAGGGGTTCATCTCATGACATGAATTGCAAAATTGCACCGTACTGGTGGACTTTACCTGGACTGCAGTAACAAAGCTGACTATGATGGCCAGTACAAAGCCTATCAAGATCCACAAGGCTGCGGCACCGCTATTCTCTTTTAGCAAATTCATGAAACCCTCCTGTGAACTGCCGTACTAAAACTCCCTGAACGGGATTTATGTCGCGTCCAGATTCGACATAGATCCCCTGACGCCTGAAGAGTAAAGAGTAAAAAAAACCTGATTGGCCTGATTGCCTAAATATCTTTTTAGCAAAAAATAAAAAAAAGTGAACAGTTTTTTTGCAGTTCGTTATGGGAGTCGAGTGTCTTACACTGAGATAAAGCGTTTCTCACTCATGGATGGATGGAGAGAAGTAAACCGGTTTTTATGAGCCAAGGCCCTTTTATGGTGTGCTGAAACGACCCAGCTTTTTCAGTTTGGCTGCCACAGAAGGAAAGAGAGAGAGATCAGTGTGTGGAAGAAACAGGGCTCCGGTAAGCTGGTCCATAAAATCCCCCCGCACGTTCATCTCAAGATAGGTGATTCTGTCGCATATCTCGTTGGCCTCATCCATTTTTGATGCATCCAGCAGCATATTCACTGCGCCCTCTCCTGCTGCATTCCCGAGCCCCTTGAACCTGTCTATGGAGATATCAGGGAGCATGCCTATGGTAATGGCCTTATCTGGCGAGATATATGTGCCAAAGGCCCCTGCCACATAGAAATTCTGTATATCTGAAAACTGTACACCTACACTCTGGACCACCACGTTCAGAATGGTGTACATAGCCCCTTTTGAACGGATGAGATTCTTTATGTCACTCTGGGATATATAAACTGGTCTGCCATGCCCGGTGATGGATTCATCAGCTACCACATAACACCAGACATCATCTATCTTTCTGAATCTGTCAGGGTCCCTTTCAACCACAAGCTTACCTGTGGAGTCCACCAGGCCCGCAAGGAAAAGGGCCGCCAACAGATCTATGATACCTGAACCGCATAATCCCACCGGCGGAATCTCACCGATGGTCTGCCATGAGAGATCCAGGGTTGTTGGATCTATCTCAACCCGTTCTATGGCACCTGGCTGAGCCCTCGTTCCGCAACTAAGGATCCCTCCTTCCAGGGCGGGCCCTGCAGCACCTGCACATGCCACCAGCCAGTCACGATTACCCAGGATCACCTCTGCATTTGTGCCCACATCAACCAAAAGGGAGATCTCCTCCTGCCTGTGAAGCCCTGAGGCAATGATCCCTGATATGAGATCCCCTCCAAAGTAGCTTCCAATGTTTGGAAAGAGATAGAGCCGACCCAGAGGGTTCATCTCCAGCCCAACCTCTTCAGGAGAAATCAGATCGAACCGGTTTACTACTGGAAGATATGGTTCGCGGCAAATATGCCAGGGATCCAGCCCGAGCAGGAGATGACACATGGTGGTATTGCCTGCCACAGAACAGTAATATATATCATCCTGCCGAATCCCTGCCCTTCCGCATAGATCAGCCATAACCTCATTGAAGAGGCCTGCGGTTTCCTGCTGCATTAGTTGCAAACCGTTCCCTCGAGAGGCAAAAATTATACGATCAAGTATGTCATCTCCATGGGAAGCCTGAGGATTGTGTCTGGAGACCGTCTCCACCACTCGGCGCGCACGCAGATCCACAAGGTAGAAGACCACAGAGGTGCTGCCAAGATCCACGGCCAGGCCAAAAACCCCAGGAGAGCACCCCTTGGGAAACACACCGGAGACAATATAGCCATGCCGATCCCGGCAAAACACCAGGTCAACTCTGTAACCATGTTCCCTGATCAGGCCAGGAAGCTGCCTGGCAATCTGCAGAGGTAGAAATATCTCGGTTACAGGTAGCTTCAGATCTGAAGCAAGGGTTTCCCGGATTCTTCTTTCATGACTCCTGTTGTCTGATAGCGAGGGCTCAGGAAGGTCCAGAGAGCGCAAGAAGGCCGCTGGCATCCGTCTCTTTTCCCGTAACTGTTCATCCATCCCTGAAACCATGAATCAATATAACGAAGCCAATCTGTTCTGCTTTCTGACTGCTGTTACCCTTAAGGAGAACCGGCTGAACCGCCACGAGAATGATCTCCAGCTTCGTCAATGGCCTCAGGCGTAACATCTATGACCAGATGTTTTTTCCGAACCACGACACGGCGGCCATCAGGCCCCACCTGGATCTCCTCCTCCCTGAATTCAGAGACACCCATCTCCTGCTGTCTGCGAAGCTCCTCTTCCGCCTTCTTTACTGCACGCTGAAACTTCCAGACATAGAAAAGACCAATAGCAGTAAATACCACCAGGGCTGCAAGAAATATGGGGAGGGTGATAAAAAATGCGGCAAGGGCAAGAACACCCAAGGCTATTACCACAAATGGGGAGAAATTTCCTGTATAGTAGATCTGTCTTCTGTTCATCTCATCTTCCTTTTGCTCTGCTGATCCGGCAATTCAAGCGACACTACTGCCACCAGCCTGATATCAGCCAACCACAGCCTGGCCGCAATAGATCAGCCATCTGCCTGAGGCCCAAAACAGCCGGTTTCCCGGTCAATTCGTTCTGGATCCCCAGAGTTATAATAGAGGATATTTTTGAGATGGATAAAGGAGTCCAGCTCCAGCACATCAAAATAGAGTGCCATGCCCTGACTGTCACTCCTGATCACATGGCCCTCAATCTTCAATTTGAGCTCTGAACTGGTTCCTGTAAGCATTATCTCTATCAGACATCTCGTGCCTTTGGGCAAGGGATTCTCTGTGAAGCAATAAATCCCCTGCATGGAGATATCTTTACTGGTCTCAGTGATGACAACACCAGAACCATCCAGTGGTTCGATCTTCACCTGGGTCACAAAAGGGACCCTGAGGTTACGCCTCCGCTCCTGAAATGTGTCAGCCATCCATCTCACCTTCTGTAAGAAGACAATAAGATCTCAGCGGAAAAAAGCACCCCCTCTGTCATAAATTTTCCCTGGTTCACTCCTCTATCCCCTGCAACATTGACATTATCCTGAGCCGGAGCCCCTGAAGCCTGATGAAGCCCTCAGCATCCTTCTGACTGTAAACGTCATCCTCCTCAAAGGTTGCAAAATCTGGACGATAAAGGGAGTTGGGAGATCGCCTGCCTACGACTGTACAGTTGCCCTTGTAAATCTTGAGACGAACGGTTCCATTCACAACATTCTGGATCTCATCCATCATTGTCTGGAGCATCTCCCTTTCAGGAGCAAACCAGAAACCATAATAGATCATTTCTGAGTACTTAGGAATCAGGCCATCCCTTATATGCATCACCTCCCTGTCCAAGGTAATGGATTCCATAGCCATATGGGCGATGCGGATTATTGTCCCGCCTGGGGTTTCATAAACTCCGCGGGACTTCATGCCAACAAACCTGTTTTCTACCAGATCCACCCTGCCGATCCCGTTCTCTGCTCCGATCTCATTCAGGGCCTGAAGCATCTTGGCAGGAGTCAGGGGTTTGCCATCAAGGGCAACAGGATCACCCTTTTCAAAGGTTATTTCTATATATGTTGGTTGATCAGGTGCTTTCTCAGGGCTCCTGGTCCAGGTAAACATATCATCAGGCGGTTCAGCCCAGGGATCCTCAAGAATACCGCCCTCATAACTGATATGAAGCATGTTTGCATCCATGGAATATGGGTGTTTCTTGGTTACAGGCACCGGGATCCCATGGCTGTTGGCAAAATCTATCAGCTTGTTCCTGGAATTCAGGTCCCAGATTCTCCAGGGAGCGATTATCTTCACATCAGGCTTTAGTGCCATATAAGTGAGCTCAAAACGGACCTGATCATTCCCCTTGCCTGTAGCACCATGACTCACTGCATCTGCCCCCTCCTTGTCTGCGATCCGGATCTGCTCCTTTGCAATGAGAGGCCGGGCAATGGATGTCCCCAATAGATAAACACCTTCATAGATGGCATTTGCCCTGAGCATTGGAAAGATATAGTCTCTGGCAAACTCATCCCTGAGGTCCTGGATATAGACCGCACTTGCGCCTGTATCCAGGGCCTTCTGCCTTACAGCATCCCAATCCTCGTTCTGTCCTATATCTGCAGCGTATGCCACCACAGGACAGTCATAAGTGACCTGAAGCCATTTCAGGATCACAGAGGTATCCAATCCACCGGAATATGCCAGTACAACCTTGTTTACACTCTCTTCCATATCTACTTCCCCTGTTTAACAGAGTGATTCAAACAACAAAAATCGACAATGCCCCTTAGGTCACAAAGCTGGATCAAAGAGATCAGTAATAATCCAGTCTCATGGCCCACTCAAGAACAGCCTTATGCAGATGCATCTTGTTTTCCGCCTGGTCCCATACCACAGATTGAGGACCTTCCAGCAGATCTTCGGTAATCTCCTCACCCCGATGCGCAGGGAGACAGTGGAGCAGAATTGCATTGGGCTTGGCCAGCTTCATCAACCTGCTGTTCACCTGAAACTGGGCAAAGATGGCCTTTCTTCTATCTGCATCGTCTTCCTGTCCCATACTGGCCCAAACATCCGTATTTACCACATCAGCATCCCGAATGGCATCATGCGGATCGCGGAACAGCTCTATTGCTGCCCCATCCTGCCCCCTGGCCCACTCAAGAACATCTTTATCAGGCTCAAATCCAGCAGGACATGCCAGGGCAAGAGCAAACCTTAGACGCCCTGCAGCCTGTATCCAGGAGTTTGCCATATTGTTGCCGTCACCGATCCAGGCAATCTTCAACCCCTGCAGGTCTTCTCCCTTGTATTCCACAACTGTCATAAGATCAGAGAG
>JALSKY010000184.1 GCA_026988585.1 Deltaproteobacteria bacterium | reverse complement strand
AAAACCCACGTAATCTGCCTGGATATCCACCTGCCTCCGCTCCTTTTTGTCAATAAGGCAGCAGAGTTTTACTGATGCCGCCCTGTGGGCCGCCATTATCTCCATCAGGTATTCCAGGGTAAAGCCGGTATCTATGAGGTCTTCAACAATCAGAACATGCCGCTGGGACAGGGGCAGTTCCACATCCTTGGTAAGGGTGACCTGCCCGGAAGAGGTTGCAGAGCTGCCATAGCTTTGAAGTCTGACAAAATCCATTGATATAGGGAGATCAATATGCCGCACCAGATCGGCCATGAAAATGAATGCACCTTTCAGTATTCCCACTACCACCAGATCCTTGTTTGCATAGTCTCTGGTGATTTCAGCGCCAAGTTGGGCCACACGCTCTGCTATCTTTTCAGGGGAGAGGACCATTCTCAGTTCATCTGTGGTCTTCACTGGTCTTGTTGCTCCTTTCTTTTTATATGAATAATATTGACAATTAAAATTTAAAGGTTATTGTAAATAATAATACAAAAAAGGTATTAATTACCTGCTTAGTTTGAGTTTATAATTTCCGAGTCAACCCTTTCAAATCTCAGATTTTGAGATATAAAGGAGACCATTTTCAAAGAAAAGGAGGATATCATGCCAATATACGAATTTGAATGTCAGGATTGCAAGGCCAAATTTGAAAATTTTGTCCTGTCGTCCAGGCATGTTCAGGAGGTTTCCTGTCCCAAATGTGGATCATCCCGTGTAAGGAAACAGTTTTCTCCTTTCTCCTGCTCCATATCAACTGGTTCAGGAATGGGCGGAGGATTTTCCGGTGCAATGGGTGGAGGCAGTTGTGGCGGCAGCGGACGTTTTTCCTGAGGTTGATGAAATGGCCCTGGTTCAGGGCCTCTATTCCTTTTATGTGGTAGTTATATTTTTTTATATTTCGATTGAATGAATCTTCAGCCAATGATGACTATACTGGATGGTTATGCTGGTTGATACTATGGATATCGCCTGGAGGATACGATGCTTCAAATAGAGGATTTGTGGGTGAATGTCCAGGGCCGAGAGGTTCTGAAGGGCATAAATCTCGAGATCAGAAAGGGTGAAACCCATTGCCTGTTTGGAAAGAATGGTTCAGGCAAGACCACCCTGCTTATGACAGTGATGGGTTTCAGTGGGTATGAGGTCAAGCATGGCAAAATAATCTTCAAGGGTGAAGATATCACCTATATGAGCCTTAACGAAAGGGCAAAATTGGGAATGGGGATGCTGTTTCAGCGTCCGCCCACCCTGAAAGGTGTCAAACTCATGGATATGTTGGCACTCTGTAGTGGAGGAAATCTTGAACAGGCTAAAGAACTCGCCCTTGAATATGGATTCGGCGCATTCCTTGAGAGGGATGTGAATCTTGGTTTTTCAGGTGGTGAGATCAAGAAATCGGAACTTCTCCAGCTTCTTGCTCAGGATCCTGATCTTACTCTTCTGGATGAACCGGAATCAGGTGTTGACGTGGAGAACCTCACTGTTATCGGTGACATGATCCGCCGTCTCCTGGAGAAGGATAGACATAGAAATCGGACAAAATCCGGCCTGATAATCACCCATACCGGATTTATTTTGAACTATGTAACTGCAGACAAAGGCCATGTAATGCTTGATGGACGGCTCTGCTGCTCTGGCAATCCCATAGATATCTTCGAGGGGATTCAGAAACATGGATATGAGGAGTGTGCAAAATGTCAGTTTTAGAAAAGAACACCAATATGAATGAAGAGGAACTCCTCAGGAGGTTTCGTCCTGCCTCTGAGGCAGATAGCATAGACAGTGTGGATGAGTTCTCAGAAGAGGAGAGGCTTCGCTTAAAACAGACAGGCGTTGATATCGATGATAAAATT
>JALSKY010000183.1 GCA_026988585.1 Deltaproteobacteria bacterium | reverse complement strand
AGAATCTGCCCATCTCAACCTCCCTCTCCTGAATAAGGAGATGACAGCCCCCTTTTGAAGGGGTCCATCTTTTTCGAGAATCCTCCATCCATCAAAAATGTGCCTTGATCAAAAAGTTAATTCTTGAATCACCCTGATCTGTGGGATCACCCTGGTCCAGGGCGTAACCATAGCTCAACTCATAGTCCAGATGGCCCAGCAGCCCCCCTTTTATTCCTCCTCCTATGCCGCTGATACTCCTGAAGTTGTCCTGTCCAGGCAAGGCATCCTGAAGCCAGAGATCAGCCCGGTCATAAAAGATGTAAGGCTGAAGGGATGAATCCCTGCCGAGAAACGGCAGATTCACCAGCTCCGGCCCCAGGAGTTCCGCCGTGAGGTGAAAGGCATCATCGCCGGCTATCTCGCTCTCTAAGTAACCGCGCACACTGGTCATGCCGCCGGCCATATATTGCTCGTTGGAGATGAGGGGAGAATCTGCTATCTGTCCATCCAGTTTGATAAATAACCCAAGCCGGAATGGCAATTTCTGGTGACGCTCGACACCAAGGGTAGTCAGGATATAGTTGGCCTTTGCCCTGTACCTCTTGATCTCGAAATCTTGCTGACGCCCTGCCAGTCCCCTGATCCCCATGTTCAGGCCTGCGCTGAAATGGGTCTGTCCCCAGGGATCGAAAAGGGTTGCACTGTAGGAGACAGATGCAGGCATATACTTGATGGGAGTAAGAACACTCTCTCCACCAGGACCGGTGACCAGCTCCTCATCGAAATCCTTGTAATCCAGGCCAAGATTGATGCTGTGGATATATTGATCCATTGCAGGCAAAGGAATGATGTAACGGATCCCCAGGATGTTACCCTTTCCTGTCACCTGAAACCCCTGGCCAAAGGCGGTGTTGCTGTCGGACATGATCCCGTAGAAGACCATGTAGCGCTCCCTGTCCCATGGAGCAGGCATAACATAGGATGCAGCAACCACCTCAACCTCGCTGGTATCCTCAGGGGAGACCTGGTACTGCAACGAAACAGAGTGCTCCTTCTGCCACAGGTTGTCATAGCTGATCTCACCGTTCAGCCTGAGATCAGTGGTATCAGGTGACGCCCTGTTGTTCAGCTCCAGGCTGCCATGCAGAGGAAGATGATCCTTGACCAGCAGGATGACATCTATGGTACCCGGGTCCCGGCCGGGCCTGAGCTGCGGAGCCACTGACAGGTCTGGGTTCCTGTTGACCATGGCCAGCTCTCTCTTGAGATCTGGCAGATAGAGTATGGCCCCTGGCTGGAGGCAGGGAAGATCAGAAAGGATCTTTTCCCGGGTAAAATAGCGGTTTCCCTTTACCCTGACCCTGCCTATCCTGCTCTCAACCACCTGCAGCATCACAATGCCGTCTTCAATGGTCTGCTCCGGGATGTTGACCAGTACAGATGGATATCCCTTGTCATGGTAGAGCTTTTCCAGGGCGGATCGGGCCTTCTCCACATCATCAACGGTTTTTCCCGTTCCGATGTAAGGTATTAAAAGTTCCTGTATCTCCCTGGGCTTCAACAGGGTGTTGCCTGTAACCATGAAGTTCCTTATTGAGAAGGTGACAGTAGAATCTCCCCCTGTTGTCTCCGCCATGGCAGGGGCATTGGGGATGAACAGCAGCAGCAGGAGAACTGCATGGAGCAGCAAACTGCCAGGAAACAAAGGGGATCTCTGGGAAAGATAGGTCAACATGGCCGGCGACACCATCATAGCTCAAGTCCCTGGAGCAGTTTGTCCCTGAACAGAGGGGCCTCCCTGAACCCGTCTATCCGCACCAGTTCCCTGCCGTCAGGCCCCATCACCACCGTCAGGGGATAACCGTCCAGATGGAACTGCTTTTTGAGATCATCATTTCTGGGATCATTCTGGCCTTCAGGGCATATCATGGCCCAGACAAACCGGTCTTTCAGTGCAAGGATGCGGGGATCATGCAGGGTTTCCACCTTGAGCCTGTGGCACCAGGGACAATCCTCTGAATAGAGGAGAAGAACCAGGGGTTTATTCTGCCTGCCGGCAAGCTCCTTGGCAGAGCCGTAATCGTCCATCCAGTCTATTTTGTCGTGTTGAAGCTCCCTGGCCTTTACTATCCCCTGGACCTGTACCGTCAACTCTATGGAACGGCCAGACAGGGGATGGTTGAAGTCAACAGTGAAATAATCGTCATCAAAACCGGTAATTCTGCCTTTCCGGTTGCCTGCAGTGAACTCTGCACCGATCCTGGGCTGTAGCTGAACCAGGAGGAATTCCCTGCTTCCCTCCCGCTCCCTCCGGACAGTGGTGGTGCCGAAATCAGCGGGAAACTTCTCCTCTTTCTTTGGAAAGAGACAGGATATCAAGGCATTATCGCCATCAATGGCATCGACCCGGGCCATGAAATAGGGAGAGAGACGAAAAAGGGCTCCAGGTTCCGGTACAGCATGATATGCCCCTGCAAGCTGGGCAACCGGGATCCGCATCTTCATTGGATATCGCCTTACCCTGACAAACCTCTTGACAAGGCCTGGCTGCCTTGGCCCAAACCCCTTCTCAGGGGGCAGGACAACACTCTTCTGCTCCCCCACGGCCATACCTTGACACAACTGCCCCAGATCCAGCTCCTCCTTCACTGCACCAACCAGGATATCTCTCACCTCCTGAACGTGCTTTCCCGTGGCTCCCATCGATTCTGTACGGTCGGCCGGGGTGATGCTGTATCTAACCCATGCCACATCACCAGGCTCTGCCAGATTGGCTTGGGATAAACTGTCATTACGTTGGCCCATGGCGTTGAGAGGCCCATCCACCCGGGCACAACTGCAACAGCAAAGGAGAACTGGTAGCAAAAGGATAAACCGGGTAAACCCTTTATGGACAAAGAGCAATCCCAGCCGGTCTATTTTTAAAGTCTCAGCCATAACCTTCCGATAATGAAAATGTGATTTTTTTTACTCAGATCGCCTGAAAACAGAAAAAGTCTTTAACCTATGACGGTTAGAAAAAGGTGAGATGTTGGTTAAGAAAGGATTAGATTTCGGTTAGGATAACCTGACAAACCTTATCGCTTACACAAGACTTTCAACAAAAAAACCCGGAAGTTCCGGGTCTATGGCAGGTCAGCAGGGAACAGATCATTGGTGGTGTCCCTTCACCAACTCCTGAAGGAGATTAGATTCACAGTACAGAGAGTCGGCTGATCCAGATCTGTTCTCAGGATTGTTCTGATGGTCCATCCCTTTGATCCCTCTCTCCAGCAGGGATAAATTTTACCCTGCAGGACAGTTCCTTACCGCCGAAGGGATCAGCAAAATCCATGGTGAAGGTATCTTTTTCAACCTTTATCACCTGGCCAATAAGCCCTAAAGAGTCAATCTTAACCAGTTGACCCGGCTTCACCTGCTCCTCAAGAAAGTAGCAGTCACCGCCATCCCGTATTTTCCCCTGGCTGAAACCTGCCCTGATGCTGGTCCCATCCTCTACCTCCATGAGCAGGAGCACCTGGTCAGGTCTCACCGACTCCACCCTGGCCTTGAACGGGCCCTCTGTTATCTCCAGCCCGGGTACAGGTTTCTCTTTGTAACGTTCTTCAAAGGTAAAGGGGTTCATGGTGATCTGTTTTGGATGGCGGGTCCTGAGGGCAACTGTGAGGTATCGCTCCCTTTCAGGTATATCCTCCAGGGTATCTGAGGCGAGATGGAGAACCATCTCACGGCCCAATGGTTTACCAACTGCTGCCATGGAGAGCCTGTACTTCAACTCGGTTTCAAAGGGGATAAAGAACTCCTCCACCCTGGGTCCCCGCGGCTCCATGCCTGCCCTGATATGGAGAGGGCCTGGAGTTTTCCCGGAGATGAAAAGGAGATCCTTTCCCTCTTCGCCATGCCGGTCAGGATCAGTGGCGTAGATCAGTTTTCCTTCCGGGCTGTAACAGCTCACTGAAGCCAACAGCTCATCCCCTGTGGCAACAACCCCTGTCTGTGATACCTGCGCAGCCAGCTTGGAGCCGGTTGTTGAGCACCCGTTCAGTAACAGTGCGGCTGAGAGAGAAGACAGCAAAAAGACTGTGGAAAAAATTCTTAAAAAATAGAAGCTTTTCAAGCCGGCTTACCTCCTGACAGATTCAGAAAAACAGAGGCGGACCGGATCGACCGGCCCGCCTCAGGTCTTGAGTTGGTTCCATGGTGCCGGAAAACCGGTTCCGGCAACCGTTCAACTACAGATTACTTGAACTTTGGATAGGTGAAATCATTGTTCTTTTCCACCTGCATCTCGTTCTGAGCTGCCCAGTAATCTGCATGGCCTGCAGGCAGGTTGGCAGGATCAGAGGCAAAGGCGCCAATGGCATCACAGAGGGCAGCAATCTCCTGGGGCTCGCTGGCAGCCCTGTAGAGCCACTGGGCTGACCAGAAGTCATACTGGCCATTGGTGATAGCCACCTTCACAGGGGCAACACCCTGAAAGGTCATCCTCTTGATGTCACCATACTCGCCACCGACCACAGGCTCTCCCTCGTTCTTGTCAGCATCAGCATATCCTACAGCAGCCCAGGATGGCTGGCCAAGGTTGATGGTATCATCATAGCCGTTGAAGTAACCGCCAACACAGCGCATCTCATCAGAGGAACCCTTGTTGAAGTATACTGCTGGAGCCATGCCAAACTGATACATAAAATTATCAACTGTGGTTTCCTGCTGCAGAAGCCCTGCATCCTTTCTCATCACTGCTGCATCCAGGGTGGCATGGGTCCCGGAACCTGCATGCCTGAGACAGACGATCATGGGGAGGCTGTCACCAGAGTTTGCAGTGGGCTGTCCAGTGGCAGGATCCACTGTGTAGAGGCCTGGCTCATTGGGGGTGCCGTCACCGTCCAGGTCAGGATTGAACTTGTTCCAGTTGGGGACCTGGCCGCTGAAGATGGTTACAGCCATGAGCCTGGACATGTTGTCAAAGGGCACAGGGTGTGCAGGGTTGGCGTTGGCAAAGAAGGCAAAGGGGACCACAACAGGCCTGTAGCTCACGTAGTGTGAGGCATCTATGGAGAGTCCGCCTATATTCCTCTCAGTCCAGTCACCGCCGCCAGGTCCCAGCAGGGCGCCCTGAGAACTCTGGTTGAAGGTCTCTGCAGCCACGTCAGAGGCGCCAATGGTGATATCCTTGCAAGCGGTGCCGTTTACAGTGCCGTAACCCTGGGTGAAGTAGGGGGCAAAGGCGGTGTTGGTCTCATCGGCCATGAGCCTGAAACCATCACCGGCACTGGTACAGACCGGATCAACATTGTCCGGGTTGAGATCCTGCACAGACCTGATCCCGTCATAGGAGGCATTGGTGGAGTAGCGGATGATATAGGTGTTTCCATCACCGTTGAATCCGCCTCCTGCAGAGATCCCCATGCCGGCAACGTCACTGCCTGCACAGACTGCTATTCCGTTGTCCCTGTTACTGACCTCGCCTTTGGCTGCATAGATGTCTGACTCACTGCACCCCATGGATTTCAGGAACTCAGGGGCAGCATCCCTCCAGAACTTGTACTGGGCAGATGCGCCGTAGATATTCACCTCATAGGTGGCAGCCTGTGCTGCACCAACCAGCCCCAGCAGGGCGCCTCCGATCACTGCGGCCTTCACCGCCTTCTTGACAATTTTTCCAAACATGGTACTCTTCCTCCTGTTTTTATTTGTTTTTTTACTCTCTTTAAATGCCCCCCATGAATGGGGGGCTCTCCTCTTTATGAATCAATCAAACTGCTGGTCAACAATTCTCTAAAACTATGCCCTGGTCCTTCTTCCCATGGCCACCAGGCCCACCAGACCGATCCCGAGAAGGAGTACACTGGCTGGGACAGGTACAGGCACCAGGTCAGAGGGGTTGGCAATGATCACCAGGTTGCCACTGTTATCCTTGGTGATACGGATTACAGAGCTCCAGTAGGTGTCATAATCAAAGCCGTCATCCCTGCTGGAGGTAGGGGTGTTCATCCTCTGGAGTCCCAAGGTCGGGTTCTGAGGATCAACATAGAACCAGTAGAAGTACATATCCACATACCCCTTGTTTGGATCCTCCAGGTCTGCCATACGCCCTTCATCGTAGGGTCCAGCCAGGTTGTTGAAGCCACCATAGTAGCCAGGGGCGTTGCTGTTGGAGTTTGCTGTAACATCATAGGAGTTGGTGGGGGCCTTGACGTTTATCACTCCCCAGGGGATATCTATAGGGTGAATGCCGCCGTCGCCGCCATTGACCCTGCTGTTTTCACTTACGGTGGAACGGTAACCGGAGTTCATATTCAGGAAAGATGCAAGACTGGCGGTCTGATCCCTGTCTTCAGTAACGGCAAAGCCCCTCTCGTAGGTCTCAAACTGGCTCCACCAGATACCAGCCCAGAGGCCGTTCCTGGGCCATGAACCATCGTTGTCATCCCAGGAATCATAGTTTTGGTTGAAGATGGATGGTGTGATGGCCTGATGGTTCTCACTGGTCCAACTGCCATCCGGGGCACGGTGACCGGAACCGTCCCAGAGGGTCTCATTGCGCAGGTTCACCAGATCATAGGGGCTGATCCCCAGGTCGATACCAACCTCTTTTGTGGCAGTATCACCCTCCTCATAGATGTGAAATGTGATGTGCTGGAAATTAGGATTTGATGAACCAGTATACCAATAATCATAGGCCTGGGCAGAAGCAGGCATTACCACCGCTGCCATTATCAGAGCAAGAAAAAGGTTTCTGATCGCTTTCATTTTATCTTATCCTCCTGAAACAAAGTTTTTGGATAAATATTTGACTCAAAGAATTCACTAAAAAAATCGTTAACTCCCAAGCGTACTTTGCTTCAGGCAGCCCGGCTGTCCTGGGGTTTGCAGATGAGCAGTCTCCATAGGTTTGACCATTAAAGGCGATCTTACACGGTTTCACACAGTGTTGTGGCACTACTCCTTTTCATGGGCCTGACATTCCGTGCTGCTGTTCCAGCAGCTCAACCGGTTGGTCCGGCAACCCTGCCCATTTTATGTGAACGTGCCTCTTCCCGCTGCCTTAAGTTGTCATCTACTGCACTGCCGCCACCTGAGGACCCGTGGCTTTCCGTCATCCGGTTACCCGGATTTTGGCCTTTTCTGAAGCCAGAGGCAACCTTTGCTAAGCTGCCACGACCCTAATTGCTGCTTAAATTGAGCTACAGTCAGCTACAGTCTCTTCTCCTCACCTCCTTTCCCCTGTGCCATTCCAAAGATCACACCTCCATTACCGCACAGGCGGCTGGTAAACCTGCCCCTCAATCCAAGGCATATAGCAACCAGGGCCTCCTGGTACCTCCAAACAGGCCAGCAAGGTCCCCATTGATCTCTTGTTTTAATCAGAAATAAGCTGTTCCTGTCAGCAGATTACAGGCCGGATCCGACAGTGATTGCTGGGTCAATGGTTTTTCCTGCGGAACTGAACCTCCTCAAACCTCTCCACCCTGCCAACCCCTCCCTGGCTGAAATTGATCTTGATATATCCGGTGAACCTCTTCTCCCTTGCCTCCCGGAGAAACCGTATCACATCTTCCAGCTTCTCCTGCCTCGCATCCTGCTGTTGAGTGCTCCGCTCTTGAGACATCTATCTCCCATGGTCAGGATTGAGAGTTATGCCTCAACTTCCAAACCCTGACTACATCTCCTGTTCATTTACCCCTGCAGCCCAGCAAGGCTCAACCTGCGGGACAGATTTAGCTCATCAGTGACTTTTTTTAACTTAACAATCTTTGCCCGTAACTTTCTCTGCCTCAATAATGATGAATGATGCTGAGATGCCTTTTAAAATAACACCCGTTTGTTAGATAGGTTTTAGAATCGGGTTTTACTTTCCTAATAGTTACATTATCTGCAGCTTCCTTTGGCAACAGATCACCTTATTCTCTATTTCTATTTCCAGCCTCAATGATCCGTTGAGTTGCGCATTATTTACCTGATGAATGTTAAAAAAAAGTTAAAAAAAAATGATAATTCTGTTAGCGTTTTATCCAGAAAGCTGATGCCCAGAAAAAACAGCGGGATAGCCCAGAAAAAATTGTTTCCTTCCATTCTTTCCATTGAATTGAACATCCTTCCTGAACCTCTGACGCCCATCTACCGATATGTAGGGAGAGGGCTCGAGAGGAATCCTAATCCAATGGACCAGGGCTAATCGTGAGATTTCAGGAGAGAACAGTGCAAATGAGTGGTGAATCCCCCAAGCGAAAATACTGGAGAAGACATGAACGTGTCCCCTTGGAGATAGAATGTGAGTTCAGCGATGGCACCCGCTTCTTTACTGACAGACTGCTCAACCTCAGCCTTGGAGGAGCAGGGCTCGAGATCCCCAAAAAGGTGGAACCCAACACCCCCATAACCCTGATCATACCATCCAACCCGCCGGCAAAGGTAAGGGGCAAAGTGGTCTGGTGCAGGAGGGAGAGGCTGAAGTATAGGATCGGTATAATGTTCTTCAATGTAGATCAACAGCAATCCCGTGGGATAAGGGAGTTTATCAGCGCCACCTATTGGGAAAGAATAACTTGAAACGAACCGAAATAATCGAAAAACTGTTAGCTCCGGACTCAAATTGATGGGCCTCATCGGTTTTGAGCTTATAATCCAACTGTGATATTCTCCCCTGATCTGTTACTCTGAGGGCTCATAAAAAACAGAAATAAAAGACAGGCAGGGATCCATGACACTGGACGATCTGAAAAGAGGAGATAAGGGACGGGTGGTAAGGATAACAGCTTCAGGCCCCTTCAAAAAGAGGCTGCTGGAGATGGGATTTATACAGGGAGCCGAGGTGGAGGTGGTAAAGTATGCTCCGCTGAAAGACCCTGTTGAATATATGGTTAAGGGATACCATATCAGCCTGCGGCATGAAGAGGCTCAACAGATAGAGGTAGAGAGAGTGGATCAGTAAAATGGCTGAGCTACAGATCAGTCAGGCTCCACTGTATCCTTTATGATCTCCCTGACATTCTCCAGGGTATAGAGCACATCGTGCACAGTAGCAGAGGGATGCTCCTCACAGAAGAGATCTATGGACTCCAATATCCGGTCAGTCAGGAGCTCGAACTCCTCAAGGGTCAGGGTAGTGGCAGGTTCAGATGCGATCAACTGATCCAGATCAATACCGTGATACTTCAACAACTCCTCTTTGATTGCCTCAAGTTTTCTGGGCCGCCTGTTTCTTGATCTGGCCCCCTTGGCAAAATTGACTATTTTTCCCATATCTTACTCCATACCCACAAAGAGTTGCCCCTGTCCTGAAAACAGAGACCCTGCGGGAGCAGTTCTTCATAATCTTTTCAGTCCATATTTTACAACAGTTGGATAGATAAAGCCACGGAGAATTATACACGAATAAGGGGCTGAAAATCAGAAAAACATGGGGATATGAGAGATCACTTTGTCGGGGGACTCCATCCGCCTATCCCGAGAAGTTCCAGATAGACCATGAAGGATGTATCATCATCGTTGTTGGTGACCATTCCTGTTACAGACCAGCAGGAGGATTGATATCTTATACCATACCTGGACTGAACCTCATCATTAGTTTGGAAGTTTTGCGACTGGTTGTAGTAGAGGGTTATTGCATCGGTCACCCGGGCCTCTACACCGATATTGCCGGTCTCAACATCCGTCAGCCTGCTGTAGCGATAATCGAAATAGAGCCTGCTGTTGTTCAAAAAATCAAAGATCATATCCCCATGAAAATTGTGTTTGCGAAAACGGTGATCATAGTGATCATAGGCTGTATCATAACGCAGCAGAAAGTTCTTTATGGGCTCAAATTCAATCTCACCAAACAGGTCTGACCAATGCCTTGCAGGCAGATCCAGCGCCATCTCATAGGATGGCTGCCTCTTGATGAAATAGTTTTGGGATATGTTAAACCTGAAGATATCCCGGAACCGGATATGGCCGGGTTCATCTTCATTTCTGCTGCTTACAAAGGATAGCAGCGATATATTTATCCAGTGGGCGTTATCAACAAGATCCTGCCGGTCTATTTTGGGGATGTCATCCATACTGCTGTTGGATCTGTAGAGATAGCGTATCCTGGGCATGATGGAGTGCCTCCATCTTCCATGACCGTCATCACCCCTCCCATATACCCGGGCAAAGGTCTTGCTCAGATCTGCCCCCAGATTCACACGAAACTTGTTGGCACTGTCACTGATCTGACCATTCAGATCATCACCGTAGGAGTAATAGAGGGAATCCTCTACCCCGCCCTTCAGAACCAGATCACCCCAGCCCAGGAGGTCAACCGGAAGAGAGAGAGATGGCTGGGCAACAACTCTTCTCTCCTTGGTACCGGAGTCCCTCCAGTAATCCACATAGTCAATTGAAAAATCATAATATAGAGGGGTATTCAGGAGCCTGCTGGTAAGACCCTGAAAAAAGAGGCTTGGCAAGGTCTGTACTGTGGCAGACCTCTCCCCTGCAATATGGTTATCGTTGAACCTGCCGTAAAATGATAGAAAACTGTCCTGGCCGTTCCTGTAGATCTGGGCATGACTGGGCCTGATATCGTTGGATGCCTCAGCAAGGGAGCGGCCAAAAAAGCCTTTCATTCCGGCATTGCTCTTGGCAAAGCTCATGCCGCCAGAATCAAACTCGGTAATGAAGTCCCGGTCGCTCACCAGATCTACATCAAGCTTTGCCTTGAAATCCATTGGAAGCTCCTGGTCCATCTTGCCCCGGAGCCACCATCTGTATCTGCGTTCCCTTATCTGGCCATCATCGTTGTAATCGTCATCGGCCTTTTCATCATTGAGAAAGCTGTACTGCAGTATTGCCCGGTTCTCCTGGGTGAAACGGTGCCGGTACTCCACCCCCTGCAGCCAGCCCCTCTTGGACATGTAATGGCCAGTGAAGGTCATATCCTGGCTGTCGTTAAGCACAAGAAAGAAAGGGACACTTATCCCAAATCCCTGACGATCGGAATTGGTGTATTCAGGCAGGAGGAGGCCGGTCTTCCTGTACCTGTTTATTGGCACATACATGACAGGAGAGTAGAGAAGAGGCACTGTCCTCAGATCGAACGTGGCATGTTTTGCCCAGGCATCTCCGGAGATGTTCAGCTTGAGGTTGCGGCACCAGAACCTCCATGCCTGTTTCGGAAGGGGACAGGTGCTAAGTGTTGCATCTTCAGCCCTGTACTCCTCAACGCCCACCTTTTCTATCCTCTTGGCTGTGACATATATATTGTTTCTTTTCAGGAAGAGATAGGCATCCTCCACACTGCCTGTCTTGGTTGTGAGATCTATTGTGCCCTTGGAACCACGGAGCAGGTCCTGATCCATGTGGATAACCAGATTCCCATAGGCCTGAATCCGGTTTTTCAACCTGTCGAAGACTATCCTGTCTGCGAACACCCTGAGTTTTCCCTTTTCAGCCCGGACATTGCCGGTTCCAATCACTACCTGGGCGTCGTGATAGAATGCCAACTGGTCCGCCTCGATCTGCCAGGGAGGATCGGAAGAAGATGCCAGGGACAGGCAGGGAGCAAAAAGGACGGCAAGGATCATAAGACAAAGAGAGAGGAGTTCAGCAAGAAACTGCCTGCCAGGGCAGACCTTGCCCTCCATAGGTTTGGGCCTGGCATCTGCAAAGAGATGCTGATCAGACCAGAGATGATGGCATGAATATCTTTTCATAGAGGTTCTGCGCATACCTGTCGGTCATCCCGGCGATAAAATCACTTACATGCCTCTCATAGGGGACGGAGCTTTCAGATGATGATACCTGCTCCTCAAACAGTTTGAAACGCTCCTGATAAAAGGCCTCCTTATGCTTCATGAAATATTCAAACAGGTCCAGAAGGATCTTTCTGGCCTTTTCAAACTCGCTGTGCACCCTTGGAGCCCTATAGACATTTTCATACAGGAATGCCCTGAGAGCCAGCATGGTCTCCATCATCTCCCCGCTTATGGCCAATTCCATCTTTTCAGGCGTGACCTGCGTGGACCGTATCACATCCTTGAGCATGGCCGAGATCCTCTGGCCATGTGAATCTCCAAGCACCCTGGTTATTTCAGGAGGAACCTGCTGCCCCTTTATCACCCCGCTCCTTATGGCATCATCCAGGTCATGGCTCAGATATGCTATGATATCAGCAATCCTTACAACCTGCCCCTCCACAGTACGGGCACGCTCGCCAGACACCATGGGAATGATATCACCAAACCCTTTTGAGTGCTTCAGGATGCCATCCCTCACCTCCCAGGTGAGGTTCAACCCCTTGCCGCCATTTTCCAGGAGATCCACTACACGAAGGCTCTGCCTGCAGTGGGCAAACCCTCCAGGCACAATCTCATTCAGCACAGACTCTCCGGCATGGCCAAAAGGGGTATGCCCCAGGTCATGTCCAAGGGCTACAGCTTCTACCAGATCTTCATTGAGTTTCAATGCCCTGGCTATGGTACGGGCAATCTCCGACACCTCCAGGGTGTGGGTAAGCCTGGTCCGGTAATGGTCACCCATTGGCGACAGGAACACCTGGGTCTTATGCTTCAGCCTCCTGAACGCCTTGGAATAGACTATCCGGTCCCTGTCCCGCTGAAAAGATGTCCTGATGTGGCATTCAGGGGCGTTAAACCTCCTGCCCCTGGTCTTTTCACTGAGACAGGCATGAGGGCTCAGGGTCATTCTCTCCCTCAACTCTATCTCCTGCCTCACTGTCAGGGTTTCATCAATGTGTTTAAACATGGTCTGATCACACATATGCTAAAGGTTATAACTGGAATAGCGGCTACAGGCAAGACAGAGCCTGACAGAGAAGACAACTTGCCTGAAATCCGGCCCGGCAAGAGTCATAGCCCTCTCTTATTTACCCCCTTCCCTTCCGAGAAACAGGGCCCTGTGCAGATAGATATCCAGAAAAAGATAGAGGGACATGAGAGCAGCATATCCTCTCAACACCATGGAGACATCCAGAAAACCCAGCAGCCCACCCGACATAAATAACAGCACTATGGGAGCAAGAACCATTCTCTTGAGCATGGAGATATCCATTCTCCCTTGAGAACCTGCCCACATATCCAGCCCCTGAACCGCAAACTCAACTGCAAGGATCAGAGCTACCCATAATTTTTCACCTGTTCCTGCTGTTGGCAGCAGAACAAGGGCCATCAACGGAGGAGCTACTGATAGCGTCAGGCTGCCAACAGCCTTCAGTCCGGCCTGTAACAGACCGGGGAGAGCTGCTGCAGCATACTGGTAACCGGAGAGCAGGGTAATACCCAAAATGATCAATCCATAAACAAGGATAAGTGTTTGACTGCTTAGAATCA
>JALSKY010000182.1 GCA_026988585.1 Deltaproteobacteria bacterium | reverse complement strand
CGCCATAGAATCCCAATTGAGGCAGGCCCTTGGTACGGATCTGGAGATCGTTCCCATTCTTGGCTCTGTTCGAGATTACCACCGGGTGAAGAGAGTCATGTCTGCCTTTCAGGTGGAAACCCTCTACCATGCTGCAGCCTACAAACATGTTCCCCTGGTGGAGTACAATCCCATAGAAGGGATCAGAAACAATGTCTTCGGCACCCTGAGAACCGCTGTTGCAGCAATGGAGTGCGGGGTTGAGACATTCGTCCTCATTTCTACAGACAAGGCAGTGCGGCCTACTAACATCATGGGGGCAACCAAGCGGCTGGCCGAGTTGATCCTTCAGGCCCTTGCTGCAAGACAGGTAGAGGGTAGCGGCAGGAGACCGGTCTTCACCATGGTGAGGTTCGGAAATGTGCTTGGCTCATCCGGCTCAGTAGTACCCCTTTTCCAGAAACAGATAGAACAGGGCGGGCCGGTAACAGTAACCCATCCAGAGATGACCAGGTTCTTCATGACCATTCCTGAGGCCGTGGAGCTGGTGATCCAGGCAGGTTCCATGGGCAAGGGAGGCGATCTCTTTGTCCTGGACATGGGAGAACCCGTGCGCATCCTGGACCTTGCCAAGAAGATGATCGCCCTTAGCGGCCTCTCTGTCCAGGATGAATCCAACCCTCATGGGGATATTGAGATCAAGTTTACAGGGCTTCGGCCTGGTGAAAAGCTGTATGAGGAGCTGTTGATCAGTGACAATGTGGTAGGTACACAGCATCCGATGATTTTGCGGGCCAATGAAGATTTCATGCCCTGGGATCAGTTGGAGCCATTGCTTCAAGAGTTGGAAGAGGCCTGTCACTGTTTCGATCTGCACAGAATCAGAAAGATAGTGAAGAAACTGGTAGAAGATTACCAGCCTCAATGTGATTCCGTGGATCCAGTCTGGCTTGCACAGATCCAAAGGATTGACAAGCAATATAACAGCAAGGAAGGGGAAACAGCCCTAAATATCCAGGTGGTGCAATTGAGGCGGAAAGGGCGGAACTGAAAGAGAGCTGTTCCCGGGAAGTTGACCTGCAGGTATGGTGCAGGCTCCTCCATCTCTTTCAGTTATATCTTATCTGATCTTCCACTTCTTCTGGAACTCCCTGTCCAAGGTCTTTCTCTTCATTGCCTCCCTCTTGTCATATATCTTCTTTCCTTTGGCCAGGCCTATCTCAACCTTGACCTTGCCCTTTGACAGATAGACCTTGAGGGGGATAAGGGTGTAGCCTCGTTCCTGCACCTTGCCCTGGAGCTTCCGTATCTCCCTTTTGTGGAGCAAGAGTTTCCTTGGCCGCAGGGGATCAGGACGTGCCGTATTGGTGGCAAAGGGGTAGGGGGAGATATGGACGTTGTGGAGCCAGGCCTCGCCGCCCCTGATCTCCACATAACCATCCTTGAGGTTTATCTGCCCATCCCTGATGGACTTGACCTCAGGTCCAAGAAGTACAATACCCGCCTCATATGTGTCCTCAATGATATAGTTGTGACGGGCCTTCCTGTTCTGGGCAACTATCTTGATGCCGCCACTGCTGTTTCTCGCCATATCGTCCTTTCTTTTCCCTGTTATCTGAAGGAGTTGGTGTGAATTGCTCTTAACCTTACAGTTGAAGAGATGCCAGGAAAAAAAGGAGGCTGCTCACACAATTTTATCGGAATAGATTTGTTCCTTCAGGTAGTTGAACTGTAGAGTCAGGAGTTACGCCTCTTTCAGCCCGGCCAATCCATGGGTTTAGCAATAATCCAGCGAACTTTCATATCAAAGAGCATGTTGGACGGTACAGGTCTTATGAGTGCTGCAGTATCTGCGCCCCTGCCTGTGCCAGCCACTGTAACGGTATCTGCTGGTAATATGAGTCCGCTGTCAGATGCCAGA